>SYFR01000049.1 GCA_005800325.1 Myxococcales bacterium
GATCGGTCGGGGGCGGTCGTCGTGCTCAAGGGTGCGTACACGCTCGTCGCGTCGCCCAACGACGACACGCGGGTGTGCGACGCGGCCGAGCCGCTCTTGGCGACCGCGGGGGCAGGCGACGTGCTCACGGGCGTCATCGCCGCGCTCGCGGTACACGCGACGTCGCTCGAGGCCGCACATCTCGCTGCCTGCGCTGGCACGTTGCTGCACGCGCGCGCGGCTGCGGCGTGGAACCTCGAGCGCGATCTCGATCGAGGCCTCGTCGCGAGCGATCTCGTGAACGGGCTCGCCACGGCGCTGGCGGAGATCTTCGCGGGGTAGGGCTCGCCTCGGCGTTGGCGGAGCTCTTCGCGCGGTAGGGCAGGGCGCCGCCCGACGCTGCGTCTCACCGCGCACACGCCTGCGGCCGCACACCCACGCATCCTCGGGATCCTCTCGCGCCGAGCGGCGCAAGCCCCCGAGATCGCGCCGCGAGGGCGTGGCACTCGGGTTGCGAAGGCGGGGTTCGAGGTGCTCATGCTCGACCAAGGAACTCTCGCCACGGAATCGAGCGCCGCGTTCTCTTGCGGTGCTGCCACGTTCGTCACGCCATCGGCGGCCCGCCGCGCCGACGCTCTCGGCCATTGCGAAGTGAGGCGGGGGCTCGCCGCGCTCCGGCCCGAGCTATTCGCGTGCGCGATGCGCCTCGCACGGTCGCGAGCCCGCGCCGAGGACCTCGTGCAGACCGCGATGCTCCGCGCGATCCGCTTCGAGGCGCAGTTCCGCGCGGGCACGAACCTGCGGGCGTGGGCCTTCCAGGTGCTGCGGAGCGTGTTCTTGACCGAGTGCCGCAAACAGAAGCGCGAGCGGCGTGCCTGCGAACGGATGACACTGCAGGCGCGGGTCGCAGAGTCGTTCGAGCCGAAGGAGCCGATGCGCTCGCTCTCGGTGTCGGCCGAGCGCGCGCTCGCGGGCCTGCCGAGCCACTACCGCCGCGTCGTCGAGCTCGTCGATCTCGAGGAGCTTGGATACCGCGAGGCCGCAAGGAGACTCGAGGTGCCGCTCGGCACCGTGATGAGCCGCCTGCATCGCGGCCGCCGCTTGCTGGCCGAGAAGCTCCCCGCGGCGCCGTGAGGCGGGCTCGAGCGAACCAAGCCGGCGAGGCGCGCCGGAGACGGACTACGACGTCGCGGCCGATGCGACGCCGAACGCGCTCGGGTCGGTCGCGCTGGCCTGCTTCGACCAGTACGTGAGCTCACGCTCGATGCGCGCGAGGGCGGCGCCCTCGAACATGCGCAGCATGAACGGCACCTCGAGCGAGAGCGCGATGGCGGTCGGCAAGAGCTCGATCGAGCCCTCGAGCGCGAAGCCCTTCGCGCGGAAGAACGCCTTGGCCTTGTTCGCGCCCACCCACTCGAAGCGCGGGTCGTACTTGGCGTAGCGCTCCCGATACGAAAAAAAGGCCCGCTCCGCGGTCTTGCGCGCAACCTCCGGGCTCAGCGTGTGCTGCATCACGTGCTTCATGGTGGCCTTCACGGCTCCTTAGCACGGGCTCGCGGGTCCTTGGCAAGTCGCCGGCTGTCGCGCGTGCGGCTTCGCCTCGTTAGAGATGGCGAACCTCGTGCGCCGCACCTATTGTCGCGCGCCATGTCGAACGCCGATCCCGTGCGCGCTGCGCTAGGAGACCACATCGTGCGCGAGATCTTGTTGCGCGATGCGCCGCTCGGCAGCGACGAAGACTTGTTCGACGCCGGCTTCGACTCGATGTCGCTCTCGCGCGTGCTCGTGTTCGTCGAGGAGCGCTTCGGCGTCGTGATCCCGGACGGGGACGTCGTCATCGACGAGGTGGCGACGCTCGATGGCCTCACGACGTTCGTGCGGCGGTACCTCGAGGATGGCTGAGATGTGGCGCCTTCGGGCCGCGGAGCTCGCCGTCCACGGAGAGCGTGTCGCGCTCGTCGGCGTGCGCGCTCCCATCACCTACCGCGTGCTCGCGGGCCGCGGGCTCGCCGTCGAAGATGCCCTCCGCGGCCTCGGCGGTCGTCCAGGCGATCGCGTCGCGCTGCTCTCGTCCCAGCGCGGGTTCGACGAGCCCGTCGCGCTGCTCGGCGCGCTCTCGGCCGGCGCCGTCGTCGTGCCGCTCGACGCCTCGTCTCCCCCCGAGCGCCTCGCGCGGCTCGCACGTGAGAGCTGCGCCTGCGCGGTGCTTCACGACGACGCGGGGGCGGCGCTCGTCCGCGAGCTCGCGCAACGCGGGGCCGGTGCCGACGGCGAGCCCCTCGGCCGGATCGAGCTCGACCAGGACGGCTTCGTCCTCGCGGCCCTCGGCTCGGCGGCCCAAACCGATCTCGCGCCGGCGCCCGAGCTCGCGACCGTGCTCTTCACCTCCGGCAGCACGGGCGCGCCGAAGCCCATCCCCGTCTCCTGGTCGGCGCACGACGCGTTCGTCTCGTGGATGATCGAATTGCTCGGTATTTCCTGCTCCGATCGCATCCTGCGCTGCGCCGAGCTGTCGTTCGATCTGGCCTACTTCGATCACTTCGCGGCGTGGCGAACCGGCGCCACGCTGTGCACGCTCGCGCGGCGCGAGCTCTCCGCGGCGCGCTCGCTCGGGGCAGCCATCGCGCGGCTCGAGCCCACGGTCGCGTACGCCGTGCCCGCGCTCTACACCAAGCTCTTGTCCGGGCTCGCGCCGGACGAGCCGTTTCCCGCGAGCCTTCGCGCGCTCTGCTTCGCCGGAGAAGTGTTTCCTCCGGCGGCGCTGCTCGAGCTGTCGCGGCGCGCGCCCGCCGCGCGGCTGTGGAACCTCTACGGCCCGACCGAGACGAACGTCTGCACGTTTCACGAGGCCATGCCGCACGAGCTCGACGGCGTGAGCGAGCTGCCGATCGGGCGCGCGTGCCCGTACGCGGACTGCCGCATCGTCGACGACGACGGCCGGGACGTCGCGGGCCCCGGGATCGGCGAGCTCTGCGTGCGCGGGCCGACCGCGCTCGGCGGCGAGGTGCACACGCGCGATCGCGTCGAGCTGCGCGCCGACGGCGTCTTCCTGTTTCGCGGACGCCTCGATCGAATGCGAAAAATCCAAGGTTTTCGCGTCGATCCGGGCGAAGTCGAGGCGGCCCTCCGCGCGGCTCCCGGCGTGCGCGAGGCGGCGGTCGTCGCCGCTCAGCACGAGCGCCTCGGCACCGAGCTCGTGGGTTTCGCCGCGCTGTCGCACGCGTCAACGGCGTCGCAGGGCAAGGTCGACGACGTCGCGCTCCGAAGGTGGCTGGCCGAGCGCTTGCCGCCGTACATGGTGCCGCGCGTCATCCACGTCGTCGCTGAGCTGCCGCGCACGACGACCGGCAAGATCGACTACGAAGCCCTCGAGCGCGCGTAGCCGGCGGGTGCTCCGCTGCGGGCGGCGTTCCCTGCCTTCGTGCGCGGCACCCTCGCGTCGTGAGCCCGAAGTCCGCTGACCCTCTGCGGCGCCACGCCTAGTCTCCGCACGTCGCCCTGGGTGCGCGGGCGCTCGCTGGAAAGCGGCGCGAGAGCCAGCCCCCGGTGAGCAAATCGAGCTCCGCGCCGAGCTGCGCGCGCCGAAGCCACGCGCGTCGACACTCGGTCTCGGTCGTGGCCGGATCGGTAGAGGCGAGCTCGGCCTCTTGCCACGCGAACACGAGCTCCAGCACGCGGTTCGAGAGCTTGTCGCGCGCCGCGGCGAGGGACTGGCGCAGCCGCTCGACCCGCAGCTCTTCGGTGGCGAAAATGGCGCGGTCGAGCGTCCACACTGCGCGCGCCTCGAGCCACACGCTCGCGCCTTCCGAGCTCGTGGCGCGCTCCTCGTCGTAAGAAGTCGGCGACAGGCTCGCCCTCGCATCCGCGAGCCGCGTCGCGCGTAGCCGTAGCTCCGGCAGAGCCGCGGCGTGCCGTGCCCGCTCACTGAAGTCGTCGAGTCGCGCCTCGTCGTGAGCGAACGGGCCGCGTCGGGTCGCCGCGTCGATCGCGACTCGGAGATCGCGCGCGGTGAGGGGCCGCTCGCTCGAGCCTTGCTGCGCTGAGGCGGCGGGGAGCGCGTCGGCGGGCTTCGCGTCGCGCTTCCCTTGCGGCGACGTCGTCGCTGCGGCGTTCAGTGGCGTGCGCGGTTCCGCGATTGGCGTGCGCGGTTCCGCGATTGGCGTGCGCGGTTCCGCGATTGGCGTGCGCGGTTCCGCGATTGGCGTGCGCGGTTCCGCGACGGGCGCGATCGAGCCAACTGGTGCGGCGCGCGATGTGCTCTTGGTATGCGGCGCGCGCGGTGCCGCGATGGGCGCGATCGAGCTCGATGGCGCAGCGCCCGATGGTCTCTTGGCATGCGGTTCGCGCGCCCCGAGCGCGTCCATCGGCACGCGCAGCACGAAGCCGCCGTAGAGCTCGCTGCGCCCGAGGAGCTCGCCGAGCCCGAGCTCGAGTCCGAGCTGCACCTTCGCCGTGCGCCGCCCAAGGACGCCGGCGGCTACTTCCTCCTCGCTCTCGCCGCTCGGAGCCCAACGGCTCAGGCCGTAGGCTGGCGCGGGCGCCGCGATGAGGAGCAACGCCAAGAGGGTTCTGGGCCAAGCGTTCATGGTGCCTCCTCCTGATCATCGCCGCGGGCGCGACGAAATCTCGCCCACCTCGCGCGATCCGCGAGAAGTCGGAGGCGCCGACGACTGACGTTCGCCGAACGGCTGCGCCAGCGTGGCCGAGGATCCTGGGGATTCGAGCGTCGGAGATCCCGACGTTTGACGCGGGCCTACCCGCGGTACGACTCGCTCGCGGAGCCACCGTACCCGCTCGCGCGCGCGGCCTCGTCGTAATGCGCCCGTCGGTAGCCCTCGCTCGCCCCTTGGTCGAGCTCGAGGAGCGCGCGCTCGGCGGCGCGACGCACTTCGTTCGCGCCGGCACGCGGCGGGCTCGTTCCGGGCGCGAGCTCGACCCAGTGGATCGGCAACGGACCGCTCAACGACTCGAGGTAGCCCTCGAGGCGACGGAGTGAACTCGCCAGCCGCGCGCCCGAGCCAGCGCCCGCGCCAGCGCCC
>SYFR01000476.1 GCA_005800325.1 Myxococcales bacterium
CAGCCGCCAAGCCCGCAGCCGCAGCCGCAGCCGCCAAGCCGGGAGCGGTGGCCGCCAAGCCGGCGGGCAAGGGCAAGGGGAAAGGCCGTCGCCGCAGCTCCGTGGAGATCGACACCATGGCCGAAAAGATCGCGAAGCACGTCGCGGCGAACCCTGGGCTGCGCGCGGAGCAGATCAAGGCGGCGCTCACCATCAAGTCGAACGAGTGGGCATTGCCGATTGGCAACCTCGTCGCCTCGGGCCGCGTAAAGCCGCGCGGCGAGCGACGCGCAACCAAGTATTTCCCCGGCAAATAACCACGTCTCGCGGTGCTCGATGCCGACGCCTTCGAAGCGGGCGTCGCGGTGCTCGATGCCGACGCCTTCGAAGCGGGCGTCGCTGTGCTCGATGCCGACGCCTCGTTGGAATGGGGCGTCGGTTGCCGAGATGATGCCGGCGCCGCGTTGGAATGGGGCGTCGGTTGCCGAGATGATGCCGGCGCCTCGTTGGAATGAGGCGTCGGTTTTTTTTTGCCGCGCGGGACGTGCCGCGCCGAGCCTCACTTCGCCAGGATCTTGGCGAGGCCGGTGTCGACATAACGAGCCTGCGCCTCGGCGCCCGTGAGAAATGCGTCGTACGCGACGCGGCCCTTCAGATAACGCTCGTAGAACGCGACCATCATGGCGCGCGACAGGGCACCGACGACTGCGGAGTCGACCTGGCTCTTCTGGCAGAAGTTGCAGCTCAAGCCGCACCCCGCCATGTCGTCGAGGAAGGCCATGTGGCTGGCGCCGAGCACCTCGACGCTGAGGCTCGGGGCCGTGGCCGCCGTGAAAAACGTCGCGAAATTCACCGCCGCGGGCGCGCACGGCTGAAACCCCGCGGCATCCGTGGTCTCGCCCACGAAGCCGAGCGGGATGGCGAGCGGCAGCAGGTTGGTCGCGTCCGGGCAGTCCTGGAGTGAGCACGCCGTCGCGCCATCAACGGGATCGAGCGTGAGCGAGGCCTTCACGCGCGGGTCGGCCGCCGCGGCGAGCACGGCGAGCTTGCCGCCCAGCGAGTGCCCGCTCGCGCCGGCGTTTTGCGCGTCCGCAATGGCAGCCACCGTGGGATCCGAAGAGGCCCAATCGAGCCCCGCGATCAGATCCTTCGCGTTCTCGACGTGACTGTTGCCGAGAAAGGCCGTCGGGTAGTCCACGGTCATGGCCACGTAGCCGAAGGTCGCGAGCCGTCGAACGTAGCTATAGTACTGCTTCGGCGGCAGGTTGAAGCCATGGCCGAAGACGACGACCGGGAAGGGGCCGGCGTCCGGTCCCGATACCGGATGAGCATAGTGAATGGGCACTTCGTGCTTGGTCGCCGCGACCGTGAATTTGGCGTCGCCCTCGGTTGTCGCATAGGGCCCGTCCTGGTCTGGATCGTAGAGCATCGGCGGTGCGCCCCCGACACCGGAGCTCGCCTCGCTCGACGTGGTCGCCGGCGCCTCGCCTCCACTGGCAGCCGTCCCACCGGATGCGACGGATGACGCCCCGGGCCCGCCGCCGGCACCGGCGCCTCCGCCCGGACCATAGAGCGCGCTCTCACTGCAGGCGACGGAGAGGACCGCAACGCCTGCGAACCAGCCGAACGACGTTCGGTTTCGCATCGCTGGAGATTCGTGCAAAAGTGTCGTCGGCGTCAAGCGCGCGTGCGCCGGCCATCGCGCCGCCCGTGGTAATATGGCGAGTCAGAGCTTGTTCCGTGATTCACGGCTCCGAACCATTGCGTGGCGCGTCGATGATTGGCAACCGCGGGAAGCGGCGCGCGAAACTTCGCTGTGAGTGACGGCGCTCGGACAGCGGCCCCGCTGCCGCCGGGCTGGCTCGTGTGTCCCGTGCGCGCGTGCGGAGAGTCGCTGGTGCTCGAGCACGCTCGCGCGTCCTGTCCGCGGGGGCATGCGTTCGATCGCGCGCGCTCCGGGTATTGGAACCTCTTGCAGCCGCAAGACCGTGCGGCGAAGCACCCCGGCGACGCGCGCGAAGTCGTGCACGCACGGCGTCGTACGGTCGAGCGCGGCATTCTCGCGCCGCTGCGCGACGCCGTCCTCGAGCGGCTGCGGGCGCTCGCGGTGACTGGCCCGTTCCTCGACGTCGGCGCCGGCGAGGGCTTCGTGGCGGCGGCCGTGGCGCGTGACCTCGGGTTGCCCACCGTGGGCGTCGACCTCTCCGCGTTTGCGAGCGAGCTCAGCGCCAAGTCCTATCCCGAGCTCACCTGGGTCGTCGCGAACGGCGATCGCAAGCTGCCATTCTGCGATCACGGTGCCGCGTGCGTGAGCAGCATCACCGGGCCGAAGCACGCGCCCGAGCTGCGCCGCGTGCTCGCGGAAAATGGGCACGCCCTCCTCGTGGTCAATGGCGACGAGGATCAGCGCGAGCTCCGCAGCGCCGTGCTCGGCAGCGCCCCGCCGACCGGACGCGCCGCCCGCGCCATCGAGCTGTGCGCAGGCTCGCTCGAGCTCGTCTCGCAGCACAGCGCGAAGTGGCGCGTGCGGCTCGAGGGTGAGGCGCTCGTCGATCTCGCTGCCACCACCTACCGCGGCGCTCGCCACAGCCAACGCGAACGCCTCGAAGCGCTCGAGTCGCTCGACGTCACGTTCGACTACGTGCTCCTCGTGCTGCGCCCCCTCGCGCCCTGAGCGCGGCGGCCGCAATGCCGTCGCCCGAAACAGCGGCAGGGGAATTCTGCATTATTGTCAAACTTCATGGAATTTCCGGGAGATTTCGCGTCACCCGATGGACGAACCGCGATCGTGGTGGCCATTCGATCCAGGCGCGCGGCACGACCGGCCGACGCCCGAGTCTGCGAAGTTCGGAGGTTCGCGGGCGCAGGGCGCGGGCACACATCCTGCACAGGGGCGCGCCTGCCATGCGCCGCAGCCAACACTCGCTCCTCACCCTGATTGCCAATGTCGCGGCGTTCGCTTCGTGCGCCTCACTCGCTGTTGCGTGCGCCTCGGGCACGCTCGAGAGTGGCGCCTTTGCAGAGGACGACGGCTTCTCTGGCGCGGGCGGCGCGCCGAGCGAGTCGAGCGCCACGAGCGCCACGAGCACGCACGCGTCCGTCTCGAGCACGCACGCCTCGGCGACCCATACAGCGAGCAGCTCAGCGGTCGGCAGCGGAACGACGGCGACGGGCACGGGCGGCGCGAGCACCGGGGCTGGCACAGGGGCGAGCGCTTCCGTTGCGACGGGCGCGACCGGCGCGAGCACGGGCGCATCCACGGGCTCGGGAGGCATGCAGTCGTGCTGCACTCCGGGGCAGACACCGGGCTGCAGCGACTCTACCGTCGAGACGTGCGTCTGCGCGCAAGACTCGTATTGCTGCACCGTGGCGTGGGACAGCATCTGCGTCGGCAAGGTGGCGTCGCTCGCGTGCGGGAGCTGCGGCAACGGCTCGTCGAGCGCGAGCAGCGGCAGCGCCTCGGCGGGCAGCGGCACCGGCGGCGGCGGGCAACAAGCCTGCTGCGACACCGCCATGACGCCGGGCTGCGGCGACAAGACCGTCGAGCAGTGCGTGTGCAAGCAAGACGGCTATTGCTGCGGCGTCGAGTGGGACAGCCTCTGCGTTCAAGAGGTCGACAGCTTCGGTTGCGGACAGTGCGGCGGCGGCATGGG
>SYFR01000477.1 GCA_005800325.1 Myxococcales bacterium
GATGGCGGCGTTCGCGCAGTTCGCGTCGGACCTCGACCAGAAGACGCGCGCACAGCTCGAGCGCGGCAAGCGCCTCGTCGAGATCCTCAAGCAAGGCCAGTTCGTCCCGCTCGAGGTCACGAAGCAGGTCATCATCATCTTCGCGGCGACGAACGGCTACGTCGACTCGCTGCCGGTCGACGCGCTGCGACGCTACGAGCAGGAGCTCTTCGCCTTCATCGACAGCAAGCACGACGCGCTGCTGAAGCTGATCGGGAAGAAGAAGGACGTCACCGACGAGGTGAAGGCGGAGCTCGAGAAGGTCCTCACCGCCTTCGGCGAGCTGTTTCAGATCGACGCCAAGTGAGACGGGAAGGCCGAAATTGCCCTCGCTGAAGAGCATTCGAAAGCGGATCGTCAGCGTCAAATCGACGCAGAAGATCACGCGCGCGATGAAGATGGTGGCCGGCGCTCGCCTCAACAAGGCGCAGCAGCGCATCACCGAGCTTCGTGCCTACGCGGTGAAGACGCGCGAGGTACTCTTCGAGGTCACGGCCGAGGGGCGTCGCCACCTCGCGCACGGCGCCGCGGAAGAGGTCGGCGCTTCGGGCGATGCGTCGGAGCGTGCTCAGCCTCGTCAGCCGGGCGCCGAGCCTGACACAGCGCTCGATTCCACAAGTGGGCGCGGACACGCTGCCAACGGGGGCGGCCTCTACGGCGAAACGAGCGCCTTCGGTCGCGCCGAAAAGCCGGTCCATCCGCTCTTGGCGGTGTCGCCGGAGCGGCACGTGCTGCTCGTCGTGCTCACGAGCGATCGCGGCCTCTGCGGGAGCTTCAACACCAGCGTCGCCAAGCTCGCCGAGAGCGAGTGGCGGCGCCGCACCGCCGAGGGACAGACGGTGACGATCTTCGCCATCGGGCGCAAGGGTCGCGACTACTTCCGCCGCCGCCGGGCCCCGATGGTGTACCTCGACGGCGCGTGGAGCGACCTCAGCTGGGAAGGCGCGCGCAAGCTCGGGCGCACGATCCTCGCGCCCTATCTGCAGACCGGACCCAAGAAGGGCGAGGACGGCACCGAGACGCTGCCGGTCGACGCGATCTACCTCGTCTACAACGAGTTCAAGAGCGCCATGTCGCAGCAGGTCGTCGCCGAGCGTCTCTTGCCGGTGGGCGACGAGGGCGACCAAGAGGCGGACGGCGCGGACGGCGGCGAGTCGACGGCGACCTCGTTCCTGTTCGAGCCGAGCGAGGAGGCGCTGCTCGACCAGCTCGCGCCGATGTACCTCCAGGTGTCGCTCCTGCGGGCGCTCTACGAGTCGATGGCGAGCGAGCTCGGCGCGCGCATGACGGCGATGGACGCCGCGACGAGCAACGCCGCCGACATGATCGGCCGCCTCACGCTCGTCTACAACCGCGCTCGCCAAGCGGCGATCACGAAGGAGCTGATGGAAATCATCGGCGGCAGCGAGGCCCTCAAGGGCTGAGTCGCCCGCTCCCGAGCCCCAGCGCCTTGCGCGGCTGCTGGGGTCATCGAGCTTCGCTCATCGAGCCTTGTCCTCGGGCCGGGCTCCTCGGGCTGGGCTCTTCGGGCCGGGCTCCTCGGGCCGGACTCATCGAGTTGACGCATGCTGCTGAGCATCAACCCAGAGCACCCGGAGCCGCGCAAGATCGAGCGCGCCGTCGCCGTCCTCACGGCCGGGGGGATCCTCGCCTACCCCACCGACACGGTCTACGGCCTCGGCTGCGATCCGCTCGACAAGCAGGCGGTCGAGCGGCTCTACCAGGTCAAGGCGATGCCGCGCACGAAGCCGCTCGCCTTGATCTGCAAGGACCTGAGCGACATCGCGAAATACGCGATCGTCGAGAACGTCGAGTATCGCCTACTCAAGCGGTTCCTCCCCGGCCCGTATTGCTTCGTGCTCAAGGCCACGCGCGATGTGCCGCGCATGCTCCAGAGCAAGCAGAAGACCGTCGGGATCCGCGTTCCCGATCACGCGGTGACGCGGGCCCTCGTCGAGGCGCTCGGTCGTCCGCTGCTCAGCACCACCGCCTCCGGGCCCGAGGACGACGAGGCGATCGTCGATCCGTGGACCATCGACGACACCTTCCCCACGCTCGACCTCGTGCTCGAGGCCGGCGCGTGCGGCTCGCTGCCGGCGACGGTCGTCGACCTCTCGGGGGGCGACGTCCGCGTCCTCCGCGAGGGGGCGGGCCCGGTCGACGAGCTCGTGTGACGTCGCGCACGCCGCTCGGCGCGGAGGGCGCATGGATCGCGGCGAGGCCCGTGCGCGGCGGCGGCACGGAGGCGAACCGACGCGCGCAGCGTCAACTACGAGGCGGCCGTCGCGGCTTGCGTAAGGGTGGGGTTCCGCGAGTCCGGGGAGCGCTGCGCCGGGCCACCATTTCGTCGAGGCGATTCGCTACCGCCGGCTCATCGGACATTTCGGCGAGCTGTTCGAGGATGCGACGTACTCGCGCAAGGTCGATGCGCGCTCGGTGAAGCAAGAGCAGCGTCTCGGCATCTTTGAGATCCTGAGGACGAGCCGCGAACAACTTGTAGATCAAGAGGTCTTCGGGGCGGGCCATGGGCGCCTTTACGCCCGCAAAATCGACGATGGCGTGCGCTGCGAGCGCCTCGTGCTCGAAGGACAACCACGCGAGCGAGACGTCCAACTCCACTCCCGTAGCTGCGTGCTCGAGCAACAACACCTGAGACTTTCGCGCGAACGCCGAGGCGTTGGCGATGCGCGGGCGAATGCCATGGCGGGCGAACAAGCGGATGAGGGCGTCGAGATCGATGCCTTCGGCGCGCAGCGTGGCATCGATGTCCGTCGTGGTACGCCGAACGCCTTGCGCGATGACGGCGATCCCACCGATGCACATCCACGGCGCCCGGGAGGCATCCAGTGCCTCGCGCAGCTGGGCCAGCGCCGCCGCGAGCTTGCCGTCAGCCCTTCTTGCCACTGCGGTACTCGCGCTTGACCCGTGCCCACAGCGCACGAACTCGCCGCACGTCCTGCTCCTGCACGGCATCGCGCGGTCCCGGCCACGAGCCGTTGCGCTCCAGCGCCGCCAGGACGTCGAGACACTCGGCGACCGCCTGTGCCGGGAGCGGCCCCCGCTCTTCGACGAGGCGTCGCTGGCGCTCTTCCGCAGCGCGGTGGCCGGCGAGAAATCGCCTTACCGATGCCGTCGTGTCGGGCACGCCGCGAGCTTACACCATCTCTTCGGGCCTGGAATTGCGGCGCCAGGGCGCGCGCAATCGCCCGATGCACGCCGTCGCGATCCAGGTCGCGAAGGTCCCAGTCAATTGCAGATTTGTCCCTCGATTCAGCCGAATCGAGGAAGTACGCTGCCGCCGGTGGCGAGAGACGCGGCCGTCGGAGATGTCGTAGATCGTCGCTACCGGTTGCGGCGCGAGATCGCGCGCGGCGGCATGGGGACGGTCTACGAGGGCGAGCACGTGACGACCCGTCGCGTCGTCGCGTTGAAGCTCGTCAACGGCAAGCACGCGACCGCGGCCGTCGAAGAGCGGCTCGAGCGTGAGGCCCAGGCGATCCGGCAGCTGCGGCACCCCGGCGTGGTCGAGCTGATCGACGCAGGCATGTGCGCGACGCACGGCGCGTTCATGGCGCTCGAGATGCTGCTGGGGCGAACGCTCGACGGCATCATCGCGTCGCGGAGACGACTGCCGGTCGCGGAGGTGCTCAGCATCGGGCAGCAGATGTGCGACGCGCTCGCGTTCGTCCACGCGCGCGGCATCGTTCACCGCGACCTCAAGCCGAGCAACGTGTTCGTGGCACGCGAGGGGACCCGCGAGGTCATCAAGCTGTTCGATTTCGGCATCGCCGCAGTCGACACGAACGATCCGAAGGCGCGCAAGCTCACCGGCAGCGCGGACTTGATCGGCACGCCGGAGTACATGGCCCCCGAGCAGCTGTTCGTCGAGCCGACGGACCACCGCGCCGATCTCTACGCCGTGGGCGTCACGCTGTTCGAGTGCCTCGCCGGAGACGTGCCGTACGGCGGCACCTACCCGCAGGTGCTCATGAAGCTCGCGCAGGAGAAGCGCCCCCCGCGCGTGTCGTCGCGGTGCGACGGCGTGCCTAGCGAGCTCGACGCCATCATCGACCGGGCGCTCGCGCGCGCTCCCGAGCTGCGGTTTCAGAGCGCGGCGGAAATGCGCGACGCGCTCGACCACGTCAACGGCGCGACCGGTGCAAAACCTCGCGCCGTCCGCGAAGTGGTGGCGACGACGCTCCTCCAGGGTGCCGGTCCGAGCTTGCCGCCGCCCGCTCCCGAGGCCGAGGCGCGCGACACGGACACGGCCCCGATCCCGCTCGTGCGGCGCCTCTTCGAGCGCGTGCCCTACGTGACGATCGCGACGATCTCGCTGCCGAACGGAGACGTCGTCGTCGGCCGCTCGGAGGATCTGTCGCTCGGCGGCATGCTCGTGCGCGCGAGCAGCGCCGTCGCTCAGGGCTCGATCGTCCGCGTGCGATTCACGCTGCCGATCGCGAACGAGGACGTCGATCTCGAGGCCATGGTGCGCTGGGTGCGCGGCGCGCGCGGAGGCGAGCACGCGCTCGGCCTGCAGTTCGAAAACCTGCCGCTCGACGTCCGCCGCGTGATCACGAGCTACATCCAGGCGGTCTAGGGTCCGAAGGCCGAAGATCGCCGTGGACCTCGTCTACTTCGCGCTGTTCGTGTCCGTGCTCATCTTCGTGCACGAGCTCGGCCATTTCACGTGGGCGAAGCTCTTCGGCGTGAAGGTGCTCATGTTCTCGATCGGGTTCGGCCCGAAGCTCGTGCGCATTCGCGGGCGCGAGACCGAGTATTGCGTGGGGATCTTCCCGCTCGGCGGGTTCGTCAAGATGCTCGAGGAGCGGAGCCACGAGCCCGTGCTGCCCGAGGACCGGCTGCGCACCTTCGAGGCGCAGGCGCTGTGGAAGCGCTTCATCATCGTCCTGGCCGGGCCGGCGATGAACCTGCTCTTCCCGGTATTGCTCTACGTGGCGGTGTTCGCCGGCGACAAGGGCTTCTTGCCGGCCACCGTCGGCGTCGTCGTCCCGGGACGCGCCGCGGACGGCAAGCTGCTGCCGGGCGATCGTGTGCTCGCCGTGGACGGGACCCGCATCGCGACGTTCGTCGAGCTCGAACGCGCCGTGCGCAAGAGCCCCGGAAAAGAGCTGAAATTGCGCGTATTTCGCGGTGACCGCAGCCTCGAGGTCGCGATCACGCCGGACGAGCGGCTCGAGGAGCGCGCCCTCGGCGCCACCGAGCGTGTGGGCATGATCGGTGTGCGGCCGAGTCGCCCAGCGGCCGTCGTCGGCGTACGCGCTGAGGGCTCGCCTGCCTATCGCGCGGGGCTGCGCTCCTTCGACGTCGTCACCGAGATCCGCGGCGCGCCGGTGCGTACCTACGCCGAGCTCGAGCGCCAGCTCGACGACAATCGCGGCGAGACCGTGCCGGTGACGTACTTGCGCCCGCGCCGCGCCGACGGCGCCCTCGGCGGGCTCGGCGACGTCTTCGTCTTCGAGTCGGGGCTCGCCGCGCTCACGCCAGAGTCGGTGGGCGCGACCGTGGCGGAGCGCACGGGGATCGAGCTCGCCGAGCTCTACCTCGCCGACGTCGCGGCTGGCTCGATCGAGCACGCCGCAGGAATGCGCGCGGGGGATCGGCTCGAGGCGGTCGACCGCGTGCCGCTGACGAGCTGGGCACACTACGAGGATACGCTCGCGTCTCTGCCGCGAAGGCCGCACGCGGTCGAGCTGTCGCGCGGCGGCGAGCGGCTCGTCGTGAACCTCGATCTCGCGGCCGACCTACGGCTCGCGAGCGCCGACGACGGTGCCGGCGGCCCGCGCGCGGGGGGCGCCGTGCTCGGAGCACGCAACTGGATGCCGCGCATTCCCGACAAGAGCGTGGCGAGCCCGTCGCTCCTCCACTATGCCGTGCCGAGCGCGCTCGACGAGACCTGGGACGTCATTCGCTTCTTGCTGCGGGGCTTTGCCTCCATCGCGCGCGGTGAGCTGAGCCTCTCGACCATTGGCGGCCCCATCACCGTGTACGACGTCGTGCTCGAGGAGCGACAGCGCGGGCCGAGCTACCTCTTGTGGGCGATGGCCGTCATCTCCATCAACCTCGGCCTCATCAATCTCTTTCCCATCCCGGTGCTCGACGGCGGGCACCTCTTTTTCTTCGCGGTCGAGGCGTTGACGCGGCGCCCGGTGCCGCTGCGCGTGCGCGAGGTCGCGAGCCTGTTCGGGTTCGTGACGCTGGTGCTGCTCATGGGGCTCGCGGTAAAGAACGACATCGAGCGCCGCATGGACGTCATCCGCGCTCAAGCGAGCGAGCTCTTCGGGTGAGCGACATGCACGGCGACACGAAGGAAAACGAGCCGCGCACGGGCTCGCGCGACGACGGCGACCGGGGCGTGCCTTCGGCGAGGACGCTCGCCGCGGACACGCTCGCGCGGGTGTGGGAGGACGGCGCCTACGCCGCCGCGACGCTCGACGCAGGCTTGCGGCGCGCGCCACGACTCGACCCGCGCGACGTCGCGCTCGCGACCGAGCTCGTCTACGGCGTGCTGCGCACGACCGCCTCACTCGAGCGGGAGATCGCGCGCTTCGCGAAGGGCGATCGATATCGCAGAAAGCCCGCGATTCGCGCGCATTTGCTCATCGCCACCTACTCGCTCCTGTTCCTCGAGCGCGTCCCCGCGTTCGCCGCGGTCGCCGAGGCCGTGGCCGCCGTGAAGGGCTTGGGCGGCGCACAGATCGCAGGCTTCGCCAACGCCGTGCTGCGCAAGATCGCGCGCGAGGGGCGCGTTGGCGAGCGCGACGTGCGCCTGCGTGACGCCATCGTAGAGTCGGTGCCGGCGTGGCTCCGCGAGCGGCTCAGAGAGTCGCTCGGTGGCAGCGACGAGGCGGTACGCGAGCTCTTGGCCCCGGGCGCGCTCGCGCCGAGC
>SYFR01000478.1 GCA_005800325.1 Myxococcales bacterium
CGTCAGACCGCTGCGACGCCACGCCTCGAGCACGCTCCGCGCCTCGACCTCCGTCCACTTCCCGTGCGCCATCGAACCTCCGACGCGCACAATCTCGGAGACCGGCTACGCCGTCACGACGCCGCTGGCCGGACGGTTACAGTTCATCAGGGTTTGATGATGAGCATCGAAGCAGCTCTTCGCGCAGTGCACGCCGCACGATGGCTTCGAGTTCCGCAACTCCCCGATTGGCATTCGATGAACGCACGCCGACACTCCTCGGGCGTCGCGGTTGATGCGACGCTCACAAGGGGTCGGGAGCCTGGGCAAACCTCTGAGATTATTGAGCCGGTGGGTATTTAGCGCGGGTGCGAACGCGGCGGCAAACGTCGGCAACGCCATCGGGAGACCGGCCAACGAGCGCGCTCGCGAATGCACACGCGGCTTTGTGCGCGGCGGCGGGCGCGCCGAAGTAGAGGATGTCGAGGAACGCGGGGTCGAGCAGGTCTACCGAGCTGGGAAGCAACCGGTCACCGATGCCCATTGGGCTTCCTCTTTTTGCGTTCACGCCGGGAGTGAGGTGCGTCGTGCGGTCGGTCCATGTGCGTGTGGGCTCCCCGCCGCAAGAGATGCGAATCCGCGTTCCCTGAAGCCGCGTGATTTTCTTCGATGGAGGCTTGCCTCGTTCAGGCTTCATATGAACAAGCTCGCGAACCTTGCGTGCAACGCGCTTTGCTTCACGTATGAGGTGCGTGTCACGGAGCGGGTGCGTCACATTCTTGTCAGCCGCGTCGAAATCGAAGTACTCGCGGACTTTGCATAGGGCAACGTCGAGGTCCTCGCGGTGCACGTTCTTGCGAAGGGCGGTGTAGAAGTCCTGCGCCTCCTGAGCGACCTTCGCGATGAACTCCTCGTGGTTTGCCCGCTCAACGTGCCGAGCATCCTTGCTCGCGGGCACGCTTCCCGAAGCGATGACGGTCGCGCCTTGCGTGCCAGACGAACGCCTTCCTCTGCCCGGTTTCTTCTTCGGCAATGCTGGCAAGACATCGTCGTCCTCGGGTACGACGCCGTGCGTCCGCTTGTTCGACCAGCGGGCGTCGGCCTGTTGGTCGCGGAGTTCCTCGCGCAGCGCAACGGGGTTCTGCGCAAGCCAATCGCCGAGTGCTGCTGCTCCGCGAGCGTCGTAGCCCTCCTTCTTTGCCGTCCTCGCCGCCCTTCCCGCGTGCGCTACACGGGTCTTCTTCGAGCGTAGGGATACCTTGGCGGGCACACTGGGAGAGTGGTCCGGCTCGACGAATGTCGCAAGCGAGACGACGCTCGTTCTATCGAAAATCGTACATACGTCAGGTCATTCGCATCATACGTAGGCGAGACAGCGTATGAGCCGTATGTCACGGGTTTCAGGCACGAGGCGTTTATTCCCCGGTCTTCTGGAGGTATCGAGAGGGCACCTGTGAGGGCGTCTCGTGTTTTGCAAAACGTGCACGAGCTTGGGCGCACAAAATGAATCGCCTCGCTTCAAGTTTAGAAAGCTGTTCCCCGGTGCGCCTTGTCGACGGCTGCTGCACCCTTGGTCAGTCAACCAAGGTGGAGCGTTGACTCTTTTCGAGCGAAGCGGGCTTTGGCGGGCACGCCGGGAGATTGGTCCACCTCGATGAATGTCGATGAATGTCGCAAGCTGTGCCACATCGACCGATGCCCATGGTAGTCTGCGCCTCTCTAAAAGGAGGCTCGGCGATATGTCCCGGATGTTGCTTGTCTTGTGTGGGGTTTTGCTTTTTGCAGTGCTGACGGTTACTAGCGCGAGTGCGCAGGAGGTGCCTCCCAGCGCTCCCCCGCACATCGAGAAGACCGCACCACAAAATCAGAATCCGACCGAAGAGGTAACGCGAGACGGCTTTTCTGTCGGATTCAACCTTCATCGTTTTCAGGACGACTTCGGAACGGGCGTTCTTGTCGGCACGCCGACCTTCGCGCACGACTCCATCCGTGTCACAGCTGGCGGCGGGATTGCGTGGTACCCCTACGCGCCAGGCGGGAACGGCGAACAGACTTGGTTGTCCTACTATCATGGACGCCTCGTTATGGAGGGTGGTCACCGCATCAAGGGCACACCGCTTCGACTCTATGGGGTTGGCGGGGTCATTGCTTTATTTACGCCGCCGCGCCTCTCGGGAGACCTCGTTCATGTGGGCGGTTACGGCGGCTTCGGCTTTGAGTTCTACATGCCCGAGAACCGTAAGGACGGTCCCGTAAGCTACTTGATTGAGCTCGGTGGAATCGGTACGGGAACGCAAGCAGACAAGCTTCCAGGCAAGCCGATTATCGCCAACGGTTTCCTGATGACGGTCGGGATGCGCTTCTATCCGTAGCGGGCCATCTTCTCGGACAGAGACTCTACCGTTCAAAACCGATGAGTCTCTTTACATTCGGCGTCGGTGCCATGAGGTCGCGAATGGCATCGAATACGACGCGAAACTGCGCGTCGTACTTCTTTTCAAGGGTCGCGAGCTTTCGAGCGAGGTCGGCGTTCGCGGCGATCATCCGACGAAGGCGAACGAACGTGCGCACAATCTCGACGCTCACCTGAATCGCCATTGGAGTACGGAGAACGGCGGAGAGCATCGCAACCCCGTGCTCGGTGAAAGCGTAAGGGCGATACCGCCGACCGCCGCGACCAGGCTTTGAGGTCACAGTTTGTGACCTCAAAGTTTCGGCCTCCTCGGCGGTGAGCTGAAACATGAAGTCCTCGGGGAAACGCTCGATGTTGCGGCGAACGGCCTGGTTCAGCGCCTTCGTTTCCACGCCGTAGAGGACCGCGAGATCGTCGTCGAGCATCACCTTCTCGCCGCGAAGCAGCAAGATTCGGCTCTCGATAGGCGATAGTGCGACCGCCTTCATTCCGGGTGCGAGCCTACCACGACCGGACGAGATCGCTCACGCTGCCCACCTCTCCACCGCCTCGAACACCGCCACCACCTCGGGCGTCGGCACCAAGCAAAGAGTTCGATAATCGTCCACTCCACCCCGCTGAGACGTCACCGAGGGCTCGTGGTGCGCAGCAAGAGGCGCCCGCCGCGCGCCTTGGTGAGCGCGCCGTCCGCGATGGCTGCGCGTCCGTTGACGAAGACCCAGCGCATCCCCTGCGCGCGCAGGCTCGGCTCGGCGTACGTGGCCCGATCGCGCACGTTGGCCGGATCGAAGACGAGGACGTCCGCCGCCGCGCCGGCCTCGAGCTTGCCGCGAGCGGCGAGCCGCAGCGTCTCGGCAGGGAGGTGGCTCATCTTGCGGACGGCCTCGGGAAGCGAGAGGAGCTGCTTCTCATGCACGAGCTCGCGCAGCACCTTCGCGAAGGTGCCGTGCCCGCGCGGGTGGCGGCTCTGCGAGCCTCCGTCGGTGCCGACCATCACGAACGGATCGAGCAGGAGGCGCGTTTGCACGACGGGATCCATCACGAAGAACGCGGCGCTCGCGCCGTTCGGCCCAACGTCATCGATGAGGACGTCCTCGAACGGTTTCTTTGCGCGGGTCGCCACGTCGGCGAGCGTGTCTCCGCGCCACGGCCCCGTTCCGAAGAGCGTCGCGCTGGGGCCGCCGCGCTTGCCGACGCGCTCGCGTAGAAATGCGGCGAGCTCGTCGCGCCGCTGGCGTTTCACCTTGGGCCAAGGGTTCTTGCCCTTGGCATACTCCGGAAACACGATGCCGATGGTCGTGTAGCTCGCGTCGTAGGGGTACGCGTCGAGGGTGATCGAGACGCCCCGCGCGCGCGCTGCGTCGAGCTTGCGGAGCAGGGCCGTCGCCGCCGCCTCGCCCTTGCCGTACACGATCTTGGCGTGCGCGACGTGGACGCGCGCTCCGGCATTGGCTTGCAAGAGGAGCTCGTCGAGCGCCGCATCGATGGCGTCCGCGTCCTCGCTGCGTAGATGGCTCATCACGAGCGCGTCGGCCTTGGCGAGCGGCTCTGCCAGCGCCACGAGCTCGCCCGGCGGCGCCACCGAGCCCGGGTGGTACTCGAGCCCAGTCGACAGGCCGAAGGCGCCGTCCTCGAGCTCGCTCGCCAGGAGCTTCTTCATGCGCGCGAGCTGCTGCTCGCTCGGTTGCGGATCGCCGCCGATCTTGGCGAGAGCGCGCAGCGTGGCGTGCCCAACGAAGGGCGCCACGTTGACCGCGAGCTTCTTCTTGCGCAAGCGGCTCGCGAAGGTGCGGATGCGATCGCCCGAGGGGCTCTCTCCGTCTTGGCCCACGCAAAGGGTCGTGACGCCCATGGCCAAGAAGTTCTCGCTCGGTCCGAGCGGATCGCCGTGCGAGTGCGCGTCGATGAAGCCTGGTGTCACCACGTGCCCACGCGCGTCGATACGCTTTTTCGCGGTCGCGCGCGCCACCCTGCCGACGTGAACGATGCGTCCGTCGTCGATGAGGACGTCGCCGACGGCGCTCGCAGAGCCGCTGCCGTCGACGACGGTGCCGCCCTCGAGCCACACGTCGAGCTCCTCCTCGCTCTCATAGGGCGCGGCCGAAAGAAATGCCGGCGGCGCCTCGGAGCTCTTCGCCGTGGCGGTTGCCGTTGCTCCCGCGGTTGCCGTCGCGGTGGCGGTCGCTGTCACCGTTGCTCCCGCGGTCGCGGTCGCGGTCGCGGTCGCCGCTGTCGCGGTCGCTGTCACCGCCGCGGTCGCCGTCGCGGTCGCTGCTGTCGCTGTCGCATCGGTGCCGGAGGGGCGGGCTCGTTCGCCGCAGCCCACGCCCGCGCACCATACGAAGAGCGCTGCGAGGCGGACGGCAAGCTCAGCCATGAGCCATCGTATCGCATACCAACCGCCGCGCGACGACGCGACGCGGTGTTCCGCGGCCGGCGGCTGCGTCCTGCGGCTGCGTCCTGCGGCTGCGTCCTGCGGCTGCGGCCGGCGGCTGCGACCCATGGCTGGGCGTTGCGCGCCGCGAACGTGCTCGGGCGCATCCAGCGCGGCGCCGCGCTTGTCTCCCCGTGCGCTGCGGCGACAGAATCGCGCAGCTAGTCGCCAGAGCGTCGCGCGCGCTATCGTCGCGCTCGCAACACCCACAAGAACGCCATGAAAACGAGATCTCGCGCCGCCGTCTGGATGATCGTCACCGCCTTGCTCGCGCTCCTCGCGCCGCGTCCCGCGGTGGCGAACGTGCAGTCGCGGCTCGGGATCACGTTCGCTTCGCTCGTGTCCGGCGACGAGAAGCCGGCGATCCTGCTCGCGCCGAGCGAGGGCGTGCGAACGGTCACGGTGAAGCTCGTCCGCTCGGACGGCGACAAGAGCACCGTGCGCTCGGGCGCAGCCTCGGCAGGCACGCAGGCGCGCATCGCCGTGCCGCAGCCGGTCGGGCAGTTCGGCTACAAGGGGCACTTCGACGTCGTCTTCGCGAGCGGCGAGACGGGCGCGCTCGACATGGAGTTTTCGCTCACCCGCGTCGACAAGCTCTCGCTCTCGCTCCTGCCCACCGACGTCGACCTCGATGCTCGCAGGCTGAGCTTCAAGATCAACAACCCGGCGCAGAAGGCGACGCTCGAAATCTACGGTAAAAACGGGCAAAAACTGAAATCCGAAGAGAGCGTCTACAACGGCGCGGTGGGCGGCACGAGCCTCACCATGACCTGGTCGGACCCCGGCCCCGACGCGCTCTACCTCGACCTCAAGGTCTACGACATCGCCGGCTTCTGGAAGGGTGTGCGGCTCACGCCGTTCCACATCGACATCCCGCACGAGGAGGTCGAGTTCGAGAACGCCAAGTGGGACGTTCGCGCGACCGAGGAGCCGAAGCTGAAGAAGACCCTCGGCCTCATTCGTGAGGCGGTCGAGAAGCACGGGCAGCTCATTCAGCTGCGGCTCTACATCGCCGGCTACACCGACACGGTGGGCAGCAAGGAGAGTAACCAGGTGCTCTCGAACAACCGCGCGCGCTCGATCGCCGCGTGGTACCGAAAAAACGGGCTCAAGATCCCGATCTATTCGCAGGGCTTCGGGGAGGACATCCTCTCGAAGGCGACCCCGGACGAGACGCCCGAGCCCGCCAATCGCCGCGCGGTGTACGTCCTCTCGAGCCAAACGCCAGCGGTCACCAAGGCGATCCCGAAGAGCAACTGGGCGCCGCTCTGAGCTGCGCGCGCCGCGAGCGACGCATTACACCTTGGCGTCGCAGGTGACGTAGATCTCCGTCAAGCGCTGGGCATCCTCGGGCGTCGTCGGGACCAGGAGCGCGACCGCGGCGCCGGGCGGCGGGCGGCTGTCGCCCGTGAGAAACATCAGTCGGACGTCGCGCTCCTCCGGGATCGGCACGACCACGACGCGCAACGCGGGCAGCGCGTACGGGACGCCCGCGAGCGCCATCGAGCCGCGGCGCGCCGTCGACGGCTCGGCCGCCCGCGAGCGAGGTTCATCTCCGAGGGGCAGCGGCGCCGACACGGCTGGTGATGAGGGCGCATGGGACGAAGGCGGCGCATGGGACGAAGGCGGCGCATGGGACGAAGGCGGCGCATGGGACGAAGGCGGCGCGTCGTCGACGGCGTCGCTCTCGTCGTCGGCTACGCTCGCGTCGCTGTCGTACTCGGTGCGGCGGGCGTAGTCTGGATCCAGCGCCAAGAGCGCGCGCCGCACGCGTGTCTCGGGCCGCACGATGGTGTCCTCTTCGCCCTCGTGAAAGCGAAAGCCCGGGCGCGGCAGCTGGCAGGCCAAGTTCGCCTGCGGTGGCACGGCCGGGACGACCGTGCTCGCCGCGCCGAGTCGCGTAGCGGCGGGCACTGCCCCTGGGCTCGCGAGCGTCTGGGCTTGCTTCGGGAGCTCGGGAGCCCGCTCGATGCGCGTGCGCTTGCGCTTCTCCTCCACGCGGTCGACGAGCGCGCTCGCCACCTTCAAGAGCTCGGTCGCCCGGACGTCGTCGTCGTTGTCGCTCGCGGACTCGGCCGCGCGCCGCAGCCACTTCAGCGCACCGCCGTCGTCGCCGCTGTCGACGAGCGTCGCCGCCGCCTGGAGCGCGAGCCGCACGTCCTCGCAGTCGCCTTCGCGCGGTGCGGGCACGAGCGGCGCCGCGGGGCGCATGCGGTCCCTGCCCGGAGGTGGCGCTACGCCCGGAGGTGGAACGGCGGCTCGCGGTTCGCTCGTGGGGCCTCGTCGACGCACGCGCGAAGTATACCGGTCTATCCCGACCGTGGCTCGGACCGCGGCGAACCTTCGCTCGCAGCGCGCCGCAGATCTCGCCGCCGCAAGAGAGTCGCGGTAATTCCGAGCGCGGCGAGCGCACCGAATGGGCTCGGAGACCGCCCGCGGCTCCCGACCGCGCACGCGCAGCCAGCGCCGCCTCCGGTTCGGTCGGTCGGGTCGTCGGTGCCGGAGCCTCCGGCGCCCACGATCCCCTCGGCCACGTCGAGCAGGTAGGCTTCGCCGCTCGGACGCCGAATGATGAGCGGGCGCGCGGGCCACGGTGCTCGCTCGGGGACCGCGTCGAGCGCGCTTGCTTCGATCGGCTGCGCGTCGCTGGCCCTGAAGCGCCAGGCCTTTGCGGTCGCGGCGTCGACGCTGCGACGTGCTCCTCCGTCGAGGAGCCACTGCAATGTGGGATCGCTCGCGAGCGCGACGAGGCGCGGCGCTTCATCGAGCGGCTCGGCGAAGGGCAGGGCCACGATGTCCGCCTCGCCCGCCGGGGCCTCGTCCCAAAACGGCGAGAAGCTCCAGGCGTTTTCGACGATGGCGTCGATCGGTCGTCGCACGCCGGCGAGCGCCACGGATTCGCACGTGAAGACCTGGGGGCTCTCGAGCAGCTCGTGCCGGAGCCCGCTCTCCGCATCGACCGCCGAGAATCGCAGCTCGTGCGCGGCGCCGTCGAACAGGCTGTACGGCGAGAGCGCCTCGAAGCCGTGGTCGCACGCGCCCACGAGCTCGCAGAGATCTTCGCGCGGCTCGTTCGCGCTCACCGTGGCACGCGGCTCTCCATCGGCCGCGACCTCGACCTCGAGCGGGAGATCCGGCGTGTCGGGGTCGTACGCGTAGCCGCGCAGTCGCGTGCAGTCGGCGACCTCGAGCGCGCCGAGCGGCGGGCTGTCGACGAGCACCTCGTAGGCCGCCACGAGCGACAGGTAAGGCGGCACGTACACGCTGCCGAGGCCTTGGACGTTCTGGCGAATGTTGAAATGCAGGTGGATCGACGTCGGGGTTCCGCCGAACTCGTTCGAGACGCGCCCGAGCTGTTGCCCGCGCTTCACCTTCTCGCCGACCGCCACCTGCACGCTGCCCATGTGGAGGTAGTCGTAGCGAGTGCCGTCGGCGGCGGTGAGGTAGACCGAGTAGCTCCCGATGCTGGTGATCGTCCCGTCCGTCGCCGCGACCACCCAATGCACGTCTTTTTCGCATGTGGCGGCGCGGATGTCTTGGCCTTGGTGGCCTGTCCCTGCCGGGCAGAGCGGCATGTCCCAACTGCGTGTCTCGCAGTAGTTGTCGCGCCACGGGTAGCTGTAGTTCGAGTCGTCGCACTGGCCGCCGGCGGGGCCGAGGAAACCGCCGGCGTTGTAGACCTGCGAGTTCGCGAACGCGGGCGTCTTCTCCATCGGAAAGCGAATGCCCGCCGCGTAGACGTGGTCATCGATGCGGCCATCGCCCGAGCCCTCGATGAGATCGCCCGGCGGCAGGTAGCTGAACTCGGCCGCGCGCGCGTGACTCGCGAGCGTGCCGACGAGGAGCGCGGCCACGACCGTCGGCGTCAACGACGAGGCGCCGATCGCGGCAGCTCGACATGCGCGGATCACGGCTGGCCTCCCGCGCCGCCGACGTAGCTGAGCGCCGCCGTGAGCCCCAGCAGCGTGCGCTCGTCGGCGCAGCGGGGTTCGCTCGGCGTGTCGCACTCGACCTCGAGCACGTAGGCGACGCCGTTCTCGAGCCACGACGCGCTCCAGATCGCCTCGTTTTGCGTGACGAACGCGGGCTCCCCGCGCACGATGGAGCGGCCGCGCGCCGGGGCGACGCCGGGATGAGGGTGCGCGAGCCGCGTGCCTCCGAGCGAGATCGTGAGTCCGCCTTCGCGCGCGGCGATCGCGTACCACGCGGGGCCGGTCATCACCCTCGTCACCGCGAGGAGCGCCGGCTCGCGCAGCACGAGCACCGGGACCGGCGATGTCCGCACCGCGTCTCGCGACGATTCGTCGAGCCTCGCGAATGCAATGCGATCCAGCGTGCCCGCGGCGGGCCAGCGCACCGCCCCCGCGACGGTGTCCGCGGTTCGGTCGTCCGCAGCTTGCCCGCCGCGCGGCCTGTCGCTCACGGGCGTCGCCTCGACGCGCGGCTCACAGGCGATCAGGGACGCGCACAAGGGCAGGGCGAAAACTACCCGAGAGTCTCTAGCGCCCACCCGCGCACGTTACGCCGTCGCCGCCGCGCTGAAAATCGCGCTCTCTTCCGAACGTCGCGAGCTGTCGATGGCACGAGGCGCCGAAGTCGCTGCTTGCGTGACGGCGCCTCAGTCGCCGAAACAGATGCCCACGTCGCGCGCGGCCTGGAGTAGCGAGTCGCGCAAAGAGACATGATGCGGGTCGGCGATCGCCTCGGCGATGGGCACACAGACGACGTTCGGCGTGCGCAGCGCGACCATGTGCGCGAACTTGCCGTCGGCGAGCGCATCGATCGCTGCGGCGCCGAAGCGCGTGCCGAGAATGCGGTCGAACTGCGTCGGCGTGCCGCCGCGCTGCACGTGGCCGAGCACGGTGACGCGCACCTCCGTCGCGAGGTGCGGCTCGAGCGCCGCGGCGAGCTTCGACCCGGCGCCGAATAGGCGCGGCATCTTGCCGAGGTCGCGCGCGCCGGCAAAGCTCTGCTCGCCGTCGGCGGGGCGCGCCCCTTCGGACACGACGAGGATACTGTGCGGCTTGCCCGTCGCTTGCCGCGCTCGGATGGCGCGCACGAGGGGCTCGATGCGATACGGGAGCTCGGGAATGAGGCACGCGTGGGCACCGCCGGCGATCGCGGCGCTGAGCGCGATCCAGCCCGCGTCGCGTCCCATCACCTCGACGATCATCGTGCGGTCATGGCTCTCGGCGGTGTCTTGGAGGCGATCGATCGCGTCGGTCGCGGTCTGCACCGCGGTGTTGAAGCCGAAGGTGTAGTCCGTGGAGCCGAGATCGTGATCGATCGTCTTCGGCACGCCGACGATGCGCAGGCCCTTGTCGATGAGCCGCTGCGAGATGCGCATGCTGCCGTCGCCGCCGATGCTCACGAGGGCGTCGAGGCCGAGCTTCTGGTAGTTCGCGACGACGACGTCGGACACGTCCACTTCGACGCGCTCGCCGTCCTTGGTCGTCACGTACGCGAACGGGTCGCTCTTGTTCGACGTGCCGAGGATCGTCCCGCCCTTCGTGAGGATGTCGCTCACGTCGGCGACCTCGAGCCAGCGGTTGCCGCGTGGCGAGCGGTAATCGAGATCGATGAGTCCGTTCGTGGCATCCTCGATGCCGAGTACCTGCCAACCGCGCGCGCGGGCCTTGATGACCACCGCACGGATCACCGCGTTGAGCCCCGGGCAATCGCCCCCACCCGTCATGACGCCGATCCGCTGGATGCTCACGCCGACCTCAGTAGCGCCGCGGTCGCGCGCCCACAAGCGAGCGCAGTCGGGCCCGGCGGAGTCAGCCCGAGCCGAGCCGAGCCGCGCAGCGTTAGTGTCCGCGTCAGCCGAGCCGCGCAGCGTCAGGGTCGGCGTCCGCCGAGCCGCGCGAGGGTCGTGGTAGCGCAGCGTTGGTGATGCACGTGAGCTGGTCGAGCAGCTCGGGGCACTGGGGTTCGCGGCGCTCGACGGCCTGGGCGGCGAAGCGCGTGAGGTTGCCGAGCACGCTCATCAGCGCCTGCTGCGGTACGCGGCCTGGGCATTTTTCGGCCGTCGCGGCGACGAGCTCCGCGGCCCGCGTGGCAAGCTGCACGCTGCGCGCGATTCGGCTGCGAAGTGCGACTCCGGCGACCAACACCGACGCTTGCGCGACGTCGATCAGGCGATGCGCGGTCACGGCGTCGCCGCCATGCTTCCCCGTGGCCTGGCGCGCGAGCCACAAGCTGCGGCTCGCCGGCTGCGTGCTCTTCGTGCGGCCGTCTTCGACGAGCTGCGACCACGCCGAGGTGAGATGCGCCGCCGTCGCGAGGAGACCTTGTACTTCTTGAGGTTCGGCCAGGGCTTGCGTCCAGAGCTTCTCGACCACGTCGATGAGCCGCACGAGGCGCGTCTCGTCCTGGGCGACGCCCACCTGCGACAGCATGTCATGGCTCCACGCCACGCCCTCGAGGGCGCGCACGACGCGCGATGCCTTGCGGTTGCGAGCGCTCGGGACGCCCTTGTCGAACCACTCGGACGTGTGGTGGACGTGCACGAGCTCGCGCACCGTCTCGAGCGCCTCGTCGAGCGTGGCGAGCGTCTCGTCCAAGAGCGGCTTGTCGCTCGCATTGGGTGCCGTGGGAGTGGCCTCGTCGCCCGTGAGCTGCTCGGTCGCGCGCGACGCGGCGTTCACGAGCGCGTAGACGAGCACGCTCAACATCTCAGCGCGGTGCGCCTGGTTCGGCGGGCACCAGCGTCGAAACCGCTCCGAGGTCGCGCGAATCGTCCGCACGAGCCACCGCTCGATCGGAGCGTCGCCGTCGGTCGCGTCGTCGCCCATGAAGCGGATCACGCGCCCGACGAGGAGGGTCATCGCGCTGAGGGTGGTGCGCCGGCCGATCTCCGACTCTCGCCGCGTCGCGTCCGCCGCGAACCGCTCTTGCAGCGCGTCGGCGAGCGCAAAATACTCACTCGACGCCTGCGCGAGACCCGCCGGACCGAACCACCGGCTCGCGCTCGCGAAGGCCATGGTCTCGAGGTAGTCGGAATACACGCAGAGCTGCTCGGGCGTCGCCGCGCCGGCCTCCATCATTCGGAGCGCCGCCGTCAGCGTCTTCTGCATGTCCGCGGCCTCGCGCCCCGCGTCGTTTGCGGGGCGGTTCACGAGGCAAAGCTGCGCGCCACTCAAATTCACCATGGTGGGCCCTCGCGGGGGCGCTTCATGCGTCCCTCACACGGGGCTGAACGGCCGACACGCTCCGTCCTTGAGTAACCGCCGTCGCGGCAGTGCCATAGGGTGCGGCGTGCCTCCGTCACGGCTAGCAGGGCGCCACGAGCCCGGTAGCTTGCGCTATCCTCGGGCCCGGATGGTGCGCGCGCTGGGGATCCGCATGAGCCTGGTCACGGGCGCTCTCGGCCTGTTCGCGTGCACCGGCGAGCCCGAGGTCGTCGAGGCACCGCTCTGTCCGCTCGAGGTGACGCGCGAGTTCACCAACGTGAGCGTGGCGCAGCCCGAGCTGCCCGACACCACCGGCCCATGCCTCGTCCTCGACGACCTCGACGGCGACGGCACCCTCGAGCTCGTCACCAACACCTTCCTCGTCGCCTCCGAGTCGCGGCTCGACCTCTTTCGCCAAGAGGGCGGCGAGTTCAAGCTCGTGCGCTCGCTGCTCGATGGCGGCGGTAACCCCATCGCTTGCACGGCCGCGGACTACGACAACGACGGACGGCTCGACATCTACGCGATCGCGCGAGAGGTCCACGTGCCGCATCTCTTTCACAACGACGGCGGACTCGCGTTCTCCGAGCCCGCGGGCGCGCTGCCGCCGCTCGAGGTGGAAGATCTCGCGTATTTCGGCCACGGGTTCTTCGACTACGACAACGACGGCTTCGTCGATCTCATGATCGGGCGCTACGTAGGCGTGCCGAATCTGCAGCCGGCCGCGTGCGTCGCCACGAAGAGCGACATCTACTGTCCGCCGTTGACGGAGATGGCCCGCGCCGAGCCGCTCATGTTCCACAACCTCGGCGGCAAGCGCTTCGAGCTGCTCGCTAGCGGGGCGTTCCCGGCGCCGTGGGCCACGATGACGCACACGCTGTCGCCAGTCGACTGGGACGGCGACGGGTTCTTGGACGTGTTTCTCGCGAACGACTTCGGTCCCGACCAGCTCTACCTGAACGAGGCCGGCAGCGGCGCCTTTGTCGACCGCGCGGACGAGCTTGGCTTCGGCGGCCCCAACCACGGCATGGGCGCGGCGATTGGCGACTTCGACCTGGACGGACACCGCGATCTCTTCGTCGCCGACCTCGGGCCGGGGCGCCTGTTCATGGGCGACGGGGGCGGTCACGTCGTCAATCGCGCGCTGGAGCGCGGCGTGGCGCAGGCGACGCGGTACACCTCGAGCTGGGCGCCGATCGCCGCCGACCTCGATCACGACGGCGACGAGGACCTCCTCGTCGTCACCTCGTTCGTCGGCACGAACGACGGGGACGTGATGCGCACGGCTGCCGGCGGCGAGACCCTCGACGTCATCGACCAGCACGACATCCTGCTCTGGAACGAAGGTGCCAAATTCACTGCCGCGGAGCTCCCGCATCGGCTCAAGACCCACCGCAGCGTGATGTACGGGGCGAGCGCCGCGGGGGACATCGATGGCGACGGGGATCTCGACCTGGCCGCGATGTCCTCCCACATCGCGGAGTTCCGCCTGATGAGAAATGATTTGAGCGGCGGCAACTGGCTCGCGGTCGAGCTGTCGAGCTCGCCGACGCAGACCGCGACGGGCTCGCGCGTCACATTGTTTCGAGAGGGCGCGGCGATCGCGACGCGCGAGTATCACAACTCGCTGGGCTCGGTCGGCGTGTCGCAGCGCGCGCTGCACTTCGGCCTTTGCGACGTGGAGGCCATCGACGCCCTCGAGGTCCGCTGGCCAACGGGTGCCGTCGAGCGCGTCGAGGGTCCGATCGCGACGAACCAGCGGCTCGAGCTCACGGCCCCCAATCGGTGACGGCGGCGCGGCTCGAGCGAGGCGCCAGCTGACGGAGGCGCGGCTCGAGCGAGGCGCCAGGTGACGGAGGCGCGGCTCGAGCGAGGCGCCAGGTGACGGAGGCGCGGCTCGAGCGAGGCCGTTAGGCGACCGAGCAGGAGACCGAGGGTCGGGCGAAGGAAACTGGCGGAGGGAGCAGGATTTGAACCCGCGGTACCCTTGCGGGCACTCCTGATTTCGAATCAGGCACCTTCGGCCACTCGGTCATCCCTCCGCCGCGCAACATGGCAAAGCGCCTCCCCTAGGTCAAGCGGCGTGTTCGCCGCAGTTCGCCGCAGCGTGTTGGCCGCGGCGTGTCGGCGGCAGCATGTGCGCGGCGCTCGCCCGAGCACCGGCGTCGCGCGCGAGCTTCGGCTATAAGCCGTGCGTGACCTGCCGCGCGAAGGCGCGCGCTCGTGGAGCGTGCGATGGCTGAAGCGCCGATCCTGGCCGGACGGCTCGCGTCGCATCCGCTCGCGCCCGCGTTCGCGACCGAGGTGGCGCGCGTGCATCGCCGCTATGCGACCGAGGTCGTGGCGGCGTTCGCGTTGTGCCCGTTCATGAGCGATCCGGTGAGCGCGTTCGGGCGCTTCTGCGTCGTGCTCGACCGCGACCCGGAGCTCGAGACGGCGGTCGCGCACGCGACGGTGGAGCCCGGCGTCGTGCACCTCGTCTACCCGCTCGCCCGCTGCGACGTCGCGACGTTCGAGCGCTTCGGCAGCAGTGTGCACGAAGGGGCAAGGCGAGAGGCCGCGAAGCTCGAGCGCTCGGTGCTGCCGGTGCACGCGACGTTTCACCCCGAGATGAGCGGGGACCGCTCGACCGCTGCCAAGCGCGTCGCTCTCGTCCGCCGTGCGCCCGATCCGTTCGTGCAGCTCGTCCCCGAGGGGCTCATGCAGGGCGGCGGCACCGCGTTCGTCGACGTGTCGAAGCTCGACCTCGCGTCGCTCTCGAGCCAGCCGGCGGCCCCGCGGAAAAAGACGCTCGCGCGGCTCGACGACGCCGAGCTCGACGCGCTCGAGGCGCGCATCGCAGACATTGTTGCCGATCGGCGCGAGAGCTACGCGAGGTTCCTTCATGCGCTCGCGTGACTTGCTCTTCGCGGTCGCCTGTACCTTGAACGGCGTGCTCGTGGCGTGCTCCGTGCCGCATGCGGCAGCGCCGCCGTCGAGCGCGATCCCCGCGCCGCCGCCGATGTGGCCGCCCGATCCGCGCGTCGTCGCGATCGCGCGCGCTGCCGCGGAGCGAGGCAAGAGCTCGAGCGTGCCCGAGCCTGCTGGCGAGCCGAACCCCGCGAGCGATCGGGACCCCGACGACGCTGCTCGCGACGAGGAAGGCGCGGTGGCTTCTGCGCCGCCGTCGAGCGCGGTGGTGCCGCCCACAGCGCCGTCGAGCGCGGTGGTGCCGCCGCCATTACCGGGCGAGGGACCGACGGGGATCGTCGCGATCGAGACGCCCTACAAGCTCGGTGAGCGTCCCGCGCCAGTCACGCCGGCCGCGTACAAGCGAGACATCGCGGAGCTGCGGCACTGGGGCAAGGGAGGCACGGGAACGCTCGCGGCCCCGCTGCCCGGCGTCGTCGGGCACCCCGATCCGCGGGTGACGCTGAACGTGACCGCCGCGGCCGGCCCGCACAAGCTCGGCGACCTTCAGCGCCTCGGGCGGCGCAACCACTGGATCAACGTGATCCGGTGCTATCGGCTCGGCGCGTACAAGGACTCGAACTTGCGCGGGTGGACGAAGGCGACGGCGGAGATCACGAAGGCGGGTGACGTGCGCGCCGCGGCGCTGCTCGAGACCGAGCTCGACGATGCGGAGGTCGCCGCGTGCATCGTCGACAAGCTGCGCACGCTGAAGTTCTCGCCGCAGAAGGGCGGCACGCGCGCATCGTTCGAGATCAAGGTGGGCCCGGGCGACGAGCCGATGCCGCCGCCCGCGGAGCTCATCCTTCCCGGCGAGGGACAGCTCGCTCCCGAGAAGCTGCTCGAGGTCGTCGAGGCCGCGCGACCCGCGTTCGTCGCGTGCTACAGCGCCGCGTTCGGTTATGCCCCCGAGCTCTGGGGTCGCGTGCTCGTGCGGTTTCATCTCACCGAGCGCGGCAAACTCGACGAGGCCTTCGAGGCCGGCACCCAGTTCCCCGATCCGCGCGTGAGCCAATGCGTGGTGCACGAGGCGCGCAAGCTGAAGTTTCCGAAGCCCGATGGCGGCGACATGAGGTTCGTCGTCGGGCTCCGCTTCTACACGGACCGCTCCGCGCACGCGCTGCCGCCGCTGCCGCACGTCGGGCAACGTTGAGCCGGTCCGTTCCTGCGTTGCGTCCCGAGTGCGGCGAGCGGCAGCAACCGATCGGTGGCAAGCCGCCGCGTCGTCGAGGGGCGGCGGCGGTGGGCGACACGCCGAACCACGGCGGCGCGGGTGCCGACAAAAACGAAACGGGCGACACCGAAGTGCCGCCCGCAGGCTCGTCGCTCAAGCTTGGCTGCGAGGTGCCACGTCGAGCGCAGCGATCTCTCGCGGCGCGCCACGTGGCTGTGGCCTCCATCGACACGAGGCTCAGCATCGACTGAGCCTCCATCGACACGAGGCTCAGCATCGACTGAGCCTCCATCGACACGAGGCTCAGCATCGACTGAGCCTCCATCGACACGAGGC
>SYFR01000479.1 GCA_005800325.1 Myxococcales bacterium
AGTCCACTGCTCTACCAATTGAGCTAATGACCCGAATGCGAGAGCGTCTTTACCGAATGGCTGTGCGACGCGCAACGTGATTTTTCCGCCCTCGATTCTGCGGATTCTTCGCACTACCGTCCGCGCCCATGAACCTCGGGCGTAGGGTAGGTCGCGGCGCTCTCGGCGCGCTCGCGCTGGCGATGGGGCTCTCGACTGGCTGCGGCGCACCAGCGCCTCTGGTCGTGAGCGACGCGGCGATGCCGCCGCCGCCGCGGCCCGCACTCGACGAGCTCGCGCGCGCGCGCTTCAACGTGCTCGCGGTCGAGCGGCACCTGCCCCTCTTCTGGGACGCCGACGCGGACGGTGACCGCGTGCTCGATCCCGACGAGCTCGTCGTCGTGTGGCAGGGCGTCGAGCCCACGCGGCGGGCGGACTGGGCAGCGAAAGACGGCTTCACCGAGCGCTTCTATGCCTCGTACTCGGCGCTCGTCGCGTACGCGAAATCGCTCGAGGCGCCCGAGGTCCTCGGCGGCGCCGTGGATCGCACGGCACTCTTGCGACGTGAGCTCGGGCAGGGCAGGCCGAGCGTCGTTCGCTCGCGGTTTCTTGGCGCGAGCGCCGAAGCGCGCGCCATCGTCGAGCACGTGGTGAACGCCGCGCGCCTCGTGGAAGAGCTCCACGCCGAGCAGCAGGGAACGCTCGCGATGCGCGCCCGCATTGCCGAGACGGACACGCTCGGGCAGAGCGTCTTCTACCGCAACCAGGGGCCGTGGTGCGTCGCGCCGGCGACCGAGAGCGATCCGAAGTGCAACGCGCTCGGCGAGGGCGAGAAGAAGCTCGTGGGCGTGTACCCCGCGTCGTTGCAAGCGAGAGAGGGCTTCTGCGACGGGCTCAAGGCCATGCCGAACGCCGAGGCGCTGCGCCACCAGTTCACCGTCGTGCGCGAGGCGCCCGAGGGCCTCGTCGCGGTCCCGTATCACCTCGCCTACGCCTCGAAGATGGAGGCCGTGAGCCGCGAGCTCGCCGCGGCGGCCATCGCGATCACGAGCCCCGAAGAGGCCGCCTTCAAGAGCTACCTCGTCGCCGCCAGCAAGGCCTTCACCGACGGCAGCTGGGAGGCGGCCGACGAGGCGTGGGCCAAGATGAGCGTCCACAACTCGAAGTGGTACCTGCGGATCGGACCGGACGAGGTCTACTGGGAGCCGTGCAGCCTCAAGGCCGGCTTTCACGTCAGCTTCGCGCAGATTAACCAGGACTCGCTCAAGTGGCAGAAGCTGCTCGATCCGGTGAAGGGCGACATGGAGAAGGCGCTCGCCGCGCTCGCGGGCCCGCCCTACGTGGCGCGCGAGGTGTCGTTTCACCTGCCCGATTTCATCGACATCGTGCTGAACGCGGGGGACTCGCGCGACGCGCACGGCGCCACCATCGGCCAGAGCCTGCCGAACTGGGGCCCGGTGGCGAACGAGGGCCGCGGCCGCACCGTGACGATGACGAACCTCTACACCGACGCGGACAGCCGCGCCGATCTGGAGAAGCTCGCCGCGAGCGCGCTCTGCGCGGAGTCCTTCGCGTCGTTCACGAGCGCGCCCGAGCCGCAGATCATGGGCACGGTGCTGCACGAGGCGGCGCACAACCTCGGTCCGGCGCACGAGTACGCCGTTGGTGGCAAGAAGGACCGCGAGGTGTTCGGCGGTCCGCTCGCGAGCATGCTCGAGGAGCTCAAGGCGCAGACCGCGGCGCTCTACTTCACCGACTGGCTCGGCGCGCGCAAGCTGCTCGACGACAAGACCGTGGTCGAGACGCACGTCCGCGACGTCGTGTGGGCGTTCGGGCACATCTCGCGCGGCATGTACGCGGCGGACAAGCAGCCGCGGCCCTATAGCCAGCTCGCGGCGATCCAGGTGGGCGTCCTCGCCAAGGAGGGCGCGCTCGAGTGGCGCGCCGCAGAGAAGGCCGCGAATGGCGCGGATCTCGGCTGCTTCGTCGTGCACACGACGGAGTTCCCGACGGTCGTCGAGGGCCTCATGCGCGACGTCGGCGGCATCAAGGCGCGCGGCGACAAGGCCGCGGCGGCACAGCTCGTCGCCGCCTACGTCGACGCCGGCGGCGCAGAAGAGGCGCGGCGCACGCTCATCCGCGAGCGCTGGCTGCGGGCCCCGAAGGCGAGCTTCCTCTACGCGATCGAGCGCTAGCCTGGTACCGGACCCACGAAGGCGACGACGCCGATGGGCCCTGTTCGGGCCGAGAACTATCCGAGCCGCGCCGCGAACGGGTGGTCGGTGCGGCTCTCGGCGGGTGCGCTGCGGGACACGCGGCCCACTCCGCGGACGCTCGACATGGCGCGTGGACGCGGCCTGAGCCAGCGCGAGAGGGCGCGGCGCTCGGCGGGCCCGAGATCGAGGAACCGCACCGCCATGCCGGTCTTCGCGTCCTCGCGACGGCGTCCATGGACGGCGCGCGCCACCTCGCCGAAGAGCACGAGCTCGGGGAGCGACCACCCGACCGGCGGCGCCAGGCAGACGACCACGCCCTCGCCGCGCTGAAGCGGCCGCTCGGACTCGAGGAAGATCCCGCTCTCCGACAGGTCCACACCCCAGGACAGGTCGGGTTGGTCGCTCGACGTCGTGACGAGCTCGCACGGGAGCTCGACCGCGCGCCGAACGTAGCCGCGCCCCGCGTAGAGCCCATGATGAAGCGTGGCTGCCATGTTGCTCCGCATCGTAAGACGTCCCGCGCGCCGCCCCCAAATTCCGCGCGTTTTCGTTGACGCCAGCGCCTCGAGGCTGAAACTTCTCGGCCCATCGCGCGGCCCATCGCGCGGCCATCACGCGCCGCCATCACGCGGCCCATCGCGCGGCCCATCGTGCGGCCCATCGCGCGCCGAGCACCATCTCATGACCATTCTCCCCGAACGACTCTCGGCCAAGGCGCTGCTCACCGGCGCGAGCGGTTTTGTGGGCGGCAGGCTCCGCGATGCCTTGCTCGACGCGGGCGTCGACGTGGTCGCCATCGTCCGCAAGAGCTCCCCGGCTCCCAAGCGCGGCCGCTCCGTCGCCGCCGACTACGACCGCGTGAACGAGCTCGCCGACCTCATCGCCGCCGAGAAGCCGGACTTCGTATTTCACGTCGCCGGCGTGACCAAGGGAGTCGACTACGACGACTTCGCGCGCGCCAACGTGATGCCAACGCGGAACCTCATGCGCGCGTGCGAGCGGGCGCATCCCGAGCTTCGCCGCTTCGTCTTGGTCTCGTCGCTTGCGGCCTTCGGCCCGTCGTCGCCCAACCTCCCGCACGTCGAGTCGCGCGAGCCGGCGCCGCTCGAATTTTACGGCCGAAGCAAGCTCGAGGCCGAGCGCGCCCTCGCCGACGAGTCCAAGCGCGTGCCCTACACCATCCTCCGACCGAGCGGCGTCTACGGCCCCGGCGACGCGGACTATTTCAATCTCTTTCGCGAGGTCTCGCGCGGCAGGAACGTCTATTTCGGCAACCGCCAGCGGTGGTTCAGCGCCGTCTACGTGGACGACTGCGTCCGCGCGATCGTCCTCGCCGCGCTCTCGGGCACGACGAAGGGCGAGGGCTACTTCATCTGCGACGGGCGCCCCATCACCTGGGAGACGTTTCAGGAAGAGATCGTTCGCGCCAGCGGGCGTCGGGTCATGAGCCTCGATTTGCCGGAGCTCTTGGTCGATGTGGCGGCGTTCGGCGGCGAGCTCTTGAGTCGCGTGGACAAGAAGCCCCGGCTCTTCAATCGGCAGAAGGCGCTGATGGGCGCGCAGGCGGCGTGGACGTGCAGCCACGAGAAGGCACGGGAACATTTCGGCTACCGCCCCGCCGTCGCCGTGGAGGACGGCGTGCGGCTCGCGTGGCAGTGGTATCGCGAGCAGGGATGGCTCTAGCCATTGACGCTCCTCGCGCGTGCGCGTGCTTGCCATTGACGAGGCTCACGCGCCGGCGGCGGAGCGCTTGCCATTGACCAGCGTCACGCGCCCCCGCGCTTGCCATTGACGCTCCGCACGCCACCGGGCGATTGGCCATCAGCGCGAGCGTAGAAGTGCGCGCTGGCGAGGCACGGGCGCGGCGCGGCTGCTAGGGATTGGGTCGGCGCCGCCCCGAGCAGGGGATCCACCGCGGCGTCCGAAAGGACCCGTTGCATCCGTCAAGAAGCGA
>SYFR01000480.1 GCA_005800325.1 Myxococcales bacterium
CTCAGCCAATGGCACTCAGCCAATGGCACTCAGCCAATGGCACTCAGCCAATGGCACTCAGCCAATGGCACTCAGCCAATGGCACTCAGCCAATGGCACTCAGCCAATGGCACTCAGCCAATGGCACTCAGCCCAATGGCACTCAGCCAATGGCCCGGAGCCGACCGGCCCCCCCGCCCCCTGGCCCGGAGCCGACCGGCCCCCCGCCCCATGGCCCGGAGCCGACCGGCCCCCCGCCCATTGGCCCGCAGCCCAATGGCAATCAGTTGAGCGTGCAGGTCACGTCGGTGGTGGCGTCCCCCGGCACGAGCGGCGCGAGGTAGATGCCGTAGGTGCCGCCCGGCTCGCCCTCCGCCGCCGAGCGCGCCGCCGGGCACGTGAAGGAGACGTCTAGCGCCGCGCCTTCTTGCACCGCCGTCGCGAGCGCGTCGCGGAACGTGCACGGGATGGCGCCTAGCTTGCCGCTCGCTTCGCAGACTCGCACGCTGACGGGCTTGTCGGGCGCGCCCCCCGTGCAGGAGAGCGTCGCCGGCATCCCCGCGGTGCAGGAGCCTGCCGCGCCCGAGAGCTGGAAGTCGCAGTTGCGCGCGGGGCCGAGCTGGCCGCGCGTGCACGGCTCGGTCACGAGGCCGCCCGTGCCCTTCGGGACCGTGACCTCGTCCGTCGCGACGTTGTTGTCGGCGGTGCCGTCCGTCTCGTCGCAAGCGATGCGGCTCTCGGGCTCTCCTTGCTCGGTCATGAACTCGGTCTCCTCGTAGAGGACATTGCCGGCGTCGTCGGTCTTGACGGTGCCCTCGCAGAGGAACTTGTCGGGATTGACGTGAAAGCTGAGGCTCGAGGTCACCGCCGCCGCTGACGAGTCGATGGGAGTGACGTCGACCCACTGGCAGTCGAGGCCGGCGATGTAGTCGTCGCCCCAGCCCGCGGCCGTGCCTTGATAGTGGCACGTGTACGGGTGCGTGAAGGGCGTGTCCTCGTTGTTGTAGTAGCGCCAGGTGCTCTCGAGACAGAAAGCGCGCTTCGAGCCGAGCTCCTGGGAGCCGTCGCCAAAGGCGAAGTTGCCATAGTGGTTGAAGTGCATGTGCTGGTGGCACTCGCTGAAGCTCACGAGGTTGTTCTCGACCGGGCCGCTGCCCGGGCCGACGTCGCCGAGCGCCGCGTCCAACGCGCCGAGGTTCTGCACCGTGGCCGTGAACTGCAAGAGCCGCCGCCAGCCCGCCGCGCCGACGCAGCCCTCGCTGATCGCGCACGAGTCCGCGGGGAAGTAACGGTAGACGATGCGGTTGTCGGCGACGCCCTCGGGCATCGCGCGCAGCTCGGCGACGCCCGGGAGCTGCTGGCCCACGCGCGCGGCGTCGGCGAGCGCCTGATCCCAGGCGAGGCGCTCGAAGCGTACCGATGTCTCCACCGCGCCGACGTGGCTCTTGACGGCGTCGGCGCACGACTCGGTGGGGATGGGCGCGGTCAGGTGGCAGCCACCGTCGGGCACGACCGTGTCCGCTTCGCAGAGATCGTCATAAAAAAGTCGCGCGTTTTCCGTGTCGACGCTGTTTGGCGGAAAATCCGACTCATTCATGCAGGCGTAGCCCGTGCGCTCGATGAGGTGCTCGGGATCCACCGGCAACACGAAGCTCTCCTCGACGACGGCTCCGGGGCCGGTGAGGCGCGCGTCGGCCTTCGTGGCCTCGTCTTCCGGGCCGAGCAGCGTCCCCTCGAAGGTGTAGTCCACGGCCAAGAGCTCGTGCCCGTCGATCGTGCGCACCTCGGGCGTGCCTTTCACGGTGATCTTCCATCCCTCGACCGGCGGCAGCGGCAAGATCCCCTTGCCATCTTCGGGCTCGAAGTAGAGGTTGCGGAAGACGAGCCGGTACGCGGTCGTCTCGATCTGGCGCTTGATGCGCTCTTCCCAGAAAGACGCCGGCTTCTTCTCGAGCTCGGCGATGGCGCGAGCGCGGGCATCCATCGGCAGCTCGTCGAGCAGCACGCCGACGGTGCTCTCCATCGTAAGCGCCAGGAGCGCGCCGGGATCCTTGAGCGGGGCAGGCGCGGCGGCTTCTTCGCTGCACGCGGCGGCGAAGAGGATACCGAGGACCGGAAGAGCGACTAGGCTGGGGGACTTCATGGTGCGCGAAGGTGCCACGCCAGCGAGGGGCCGTAAACGCTGATCACGTCCATCTGCCTGTTCCCGGCGGCACCGCGGCAGTCGGCGCTGCCGTGGGCGCGGTCGGCGGTCTGCTGATCGGCCGAGAGCTTGCCGCCCGAAAACGGGACAAGCCGAGCTGAACGCCTGCCGAATGCGCCCCCGCAATCGCCCGCGCGGTGGTTGAATCACTCGGTATGCATCGCTCTTCCTTGGTCGCTCGCGCCGCGGGGATCCTCTCGGTCGCGCTCGTCGTTGCGTGCGTCGATCTGGTGCAGTCCACCCCCCCGTGCCCCGAGGAGCTCACGCCCTGCGGCGACGCCTGCGTCGACACGCGCTTCGATCCGAGCCACTGCGGCGCGTGCGGAAGCGCCTGCGCCGAGGGGCAGGCGTGCTCCCTTGGTCAATGCGCGGGCGGGTGCCTGGGCGCCACGACGATGTGCCAGGACGGCTGCGTCGATCCGAAGGGCGACCGCAATCACTGCGGCGAGTGCGACCACGCGTGCCAGGCGGGTGAAATCTGCTCAGAGGGCCAGTGCGCGCTCGACTGCGGCGGCGGCGCGACGAAATGCGGCGAGGCTTGCGTCGACACGACCGCGAACGCGAAGCACTGCGGCGGGTGTGACCTCGCGTGCGCCGAGGGACAGGTCTGCGTCGAAGGCGTTTGCCAGCTCTATTGCGGGGCCGGCGCCACCAACTGCGGCACGAGCTGCGCGAACGTCGCGCAAGATCCGGCCCACTGCGGCGCCTGCGGCAAGGTCTGCGAGAGCGGGCCGAACGCGGTCGGGATCTGCGCGGGCGCCTCGTGCGAGCTCGTGTGCCTCCCCGGTTTTGGCAACTGCAACGCCGCGTCGGGCGATGGCTGCGAGATCAACACCAAAGTGAGCTCGCTCCACTGCGGCGGCTGCGGCCTGCCGTGCCCGGCGATCCAGAACGGCAGCGGCGGGTGCACGGACGGCGCCTGCAAGGTCTCCTCGTGCAATGCGGGCTTCGGCAACTGCGACAACGTCGGCGCCACGGGCTGCGAGGTGAATCTCAACACGACGGCGGCGCACTGCGGCATGTGCAACAAGGCGTGCCCCGTGGGACAGCTCTGCAGCGGCGGGACGTGCGTGATGGAGTCGCTCTACAGCTCGAGCTTCACCCAGAACGTCGGGTCGACCGCGGCGCAGTGCAACGACTGGAATGCCTTTCGCGCGTCCCTCGTCGGCAAGACCTTCAGCACGGTCAAGCTGCGCGGCTCGAACGACGCCGTCGGCGTGACGTGCCCGACGGCGAACCTCGCGACGCAGATCTGCCAGGGCCTCGGCGCGGGGACGGCGGTGAGCGTGTTCTGTGACGGCCGCAATTGGAGCGTCGGCGACTGCGGCGTGGATCACAACGGCAAGGCGGCCGTCGAGGTCAACGCCAACGGCAATATGTGCAGCTGCAGTGCCGGCTACACGGCGCGCCCCTGCATCGACGTCCCCAACAATCCCAACTGGGGCGGCATGAACACCACGACCTGCACCGCGCCGAGCCAGACCCTGGAGGTCGTCTGCGGGTCCTGAGGGCGGTCGAGCGGCCGAACTGGCGAGTTGCCGAACTGGCGGGTTGCCGAACTGCCGGATGAGGCCGGTTCGACGTGAGCCGGCTCAGCCGAGCGCGCGCGCGAGCAGCGGGTCGCCCCCGAACGCGGCCAGCACCTTGCTGTGCCCCTCGGGCGACATCTTCGCCCAGGTCTTTCTCAAGATGTCGAGCACCTTCGCCTCGGCGTGCTTCTTCGCGAACTCCGCGAGCTCGTTCTCGATGAAGACGAGGCACACCGCGTCCTCGAGCGCCTGGACCTCGGGATCGCTCTTCAGCCCCTTCTTGATGAGGAGCTCGCGCACGCGCGCGATCGTGGCGGCGTCGTAGCCGAGCGGCCCGAGCACCGCGGCCGCCTCGTCGCCGTGAAAGCGCGCGAGGTGGCTGCGCCAGCGCTTGTACCCGGCGAGCCCCGCGGGAAACGTGTCGCGGGCAACCGTCCAGCGGCGGAGGTGCTGGCACGCGGCGCTGAGCCGCAGGGGCTCCGACGCGTTCGGCGCGCGCACGCCGAGCCAGTGCCCGAGGCGGCGGTGGTAGTGCAGCGAATACGGGATCGCGACGCCGCCCTCGAGCGCGACGCGCGGATCCTCGCGGTGCAGTGCCTCGAACCTGCGGACGGCCTCATCGAACCTGCCGACGGCCTCGTCGAAGGCGCTCATCGTCGCGCCTCGGCCCGGAGCAGCTCCGCCGCGCGCACCATCGCCGCGAGCTTCTTTGCAGCGATGTCGGGCGTGTTCATCGGGCGGCTCGCGAACGTGCCAAAGCCGCAGTCGGGATTGAGGAAGATGTGGCTCGCTGGGTAGTGCCGCATGGCCTCCCGCACGCGGTGGACGATCGCCTCCGGGCTCTCGAGCGCGTGGGTGCGCGGATTGACGACGCCGAGGCCGAGCTCTTTCCCCTCGACGACGACGAGCTCGCCGGCGCGCTCGGTGGCGTACTCGAGCACGAGCTGCGTCACCTGGATGCGCTCGAGATAGGGGACGAGCGGGCGGTACGAGCCCCTGAGCAACGTGGCTTCGTCCTGGCTCCAGTTGCCGCGGCACACGTGCAGGCCAGTGCGCACGCCCCCCGCGACTGGGCCCCCCGCGACTGGGCCCCCCGCGACTGGGCCGTCGAGCCCCGCTACCACGCGATTGATGAGCTCGACGGCGAGCTCGAGCTCCTCGGCGGGATCCTTGCGGGCGGCGAGCGCGGCGCACATGAAGGTGCGCGTCATCCCTTGCGTGAACACGAGCTCGGTCAGCACCGGCTCGTCGAGCTGGATGAACTCGACCCCCGCCGCCGCGAGCGCGAAGACCTCCTCGCGCAGCGCCACGACCACGTCGTCGCCGAGCGCCTCCTTGGTCGGGTAGATCCCGCGCGTGACCTCCTTCACCCACATCGCGCGCGTGAGGAGGTAGGGCCCCGGGAGCGTGACCTTGATCGGCCGCGACGTGTGCGCGCGCAAGAAGCGCACGTCGTCGGTGGCGAGCGCCTCCTTGCGGCGCACCTTGCCGACGCAGGTCGGGTTGTGGATCGAGAACGCGGGCACATCGAGCGTGTCGAGGATCCGCGCGAAGCCCTCCTTGTCCTCGACCACGTCGAGCATCTCGGCGAGCGACATCGTCCGCACGCCCTCGAGCTTGTCAGCGACGAACGAGTAGAAGTTGTCGCGCCGCACCTCGCCGTCGGTGACGAGATCGCAGCCCGCGGACTCCTGGGCCCGCAGCGCCTCGAGCGCGGCGCCATCGGCGAGGCGCGCGAACTCCCGGTCGTCGAGCTGACCCCGCCGGTGCTTGCCGCGGGCACGCTCGAGCGCGTCCGGGCGCGGCCAGCTTCCGACGCTGGTGACCGGAAAAAGCGGCAGCTCCCTCACGCGCCGCTCTCGAAGAAGCGCTGCTCGCGCACGGCGTCGCTGAGGAGCTCATAGCCCGAGGTGCGCCCCGGAAGCCACGCCTTGAGCCCCTCTTGGTCCATCATCTCGCGGTGCTTCGGCTCGTCGTAGCGCATGCGCCGCAAGGTCGCGGTCCAGCGCTCGGCGCGGGCCTCGTCGAAGCTCTCGAGCGCGGTGAAGTTGCAGTGGTCGAACGGCGGCGTCGTCGCCACGAGCGCGAAGCGCGCCGGGTCGACGGTGCCGTCGCCGGTCCAGCTCTGCCAGTTCAAGTCGAGCACCGCGCACGCGTCCGCGCGCCCCTCGGCGAGGCAGCCGAGGGCGTCGCGCTCGCCGCCGACGTGATCGCCGTGCTTGCCGACGAGCACGTTGAATCGCACGAGCTCGAAATCCCGGCTCGCCGTGAGGCCGGCGCGCCGCAGCACCTCGAGCGGGATGAGCGTCGCTTGCGGCGAGTCGAGCGCCCCCGTGGCCACGACCTTGCCGCGCAGCTCGGCGAGGGTGCGAATGCTGCCGCCCGCGCGCACGACGAGGTGAGAGACGCGGTCGCGATCGGTGTCGCGCATCGCGAGGGCGCGGCAGCGGCCGCCGGTCTGGCGGAGGGCGTCGAGCCAGGCGAGCGGCGAGTTCCACGCGATGTCGATGTGCCGGTCGACGAGCGCGCGAACCTGGAGCTCGTAGTTGCTGTAGAAGACGTAGTCGATGGGGCAGCCTTCGCTGGCGAAGAACTCCTTGATCGTCTCCCAGATGACCGCGACCTTCGGCTCGTAGATGACGGCGCCGATGAGAATGGGCTTGTTCATGAGGATGGCCAATGCGTGAGCGCTAGGGAGTGATGATCGATGCTTGATGGTCAATGCGCGATGGCCAATGAAATGCGCGATGGCCAATGAATTGCGCGATGGTCAATGCGAGATGGTCAATGAAATGCGCGATGGCCAATGCGGGATGGTCAATGCGTGACCTTGAGGCGCACGTCGACCTCGGCCGCGCGCGAGAGCGTCTGATAGAGGGGCGACCGTGCGAGCGTAGCCGCCCAGAGCGCGTCGAGCACGCGTTCGTCGGCATCGACGGTGACGTAGAGCGTGCCCGTGACGTGGGCAAGGCCCGCGTGGCCGGTTTCGCCGACGACGCCGAGGTGGACGAGCACGTTGTCGAGGCTGCCCGTGAGCCGGAGCTCGGTCGCGTCGACGGTGAGCTGTCGCCGGGCGGCCTCGGCGACGAAGCCCTCGACGAGGTCGGCAGCGAGGGCGCCGAGGAGGTGCTCGATCGCCGATGGGTGCGCGTCCGCGTCACGCAAACTCGCCTGCTTGCCCACGCGGAGGACCTGGTTTCGCGCGTAGACGCGCACCTCGCCCGGTCCGATCCCGCGTGCGCGCACGCTCCACGCATGATCGGCCGCCACGCGCGAGTCCTCAGAAGAGCGGCAAGCCCGTGAGCGCCCTGCCGATGAAATCCCGCAGGTGGTCGACGGTCGGCGCCATGACCGAGCCGGCCCGCGCGTCGCGAAAGAGCCGCTCGATCGTGAGGTGGCGCGAGTACGCGGCCCCGCCGCAGGCTTGCATCGCGAGGTCGGTGACGCATGCTGCGGCCTCGAGCGCCGCGAGCCGCGTCTGCAATACGAAGAGCGGCGTCGACGCCGACGGCGCCTCGAGCTCGCCCAGCGTGTAACCGAGGAGCGCCCGCGCCCCGGCCGTGCGCACCGCCATCTCGGCCACGCGCGCGCGCAGCACCGGCAGATCGCGCAGCTTCTCGCCCGTGTGCTCGAGGCCGATGGCGCCTAGGTGGGACGCCGTCCCCGCGAGCGCGGCGTTGCACAAGCCGAGCGCCATCGCCGCGGTGCCGACGCAGAACCACGGCAGGACGACCTCGAGCATCGCCTTGGCTCCCTCGCCATGCGCGGTCACGAGATCCTTCTCGTCGACGCCGACTCCGCTCAGCGTCACCGGCGCCGAGTTGTTGCCGCGCAGCCCGAGGCCGTCGAACTCGGCGGCGACGCGGACCCCCTCGGCGCCGCGCCGCACGAGGTACAGCGTCGACTCGAGCGGCGAGGAGGCGCCCGGCATGCGCGCGCTCGCCACGAAGACGTCGGCGTGGTCGGCGGCGGTGACCCACGATTTCTCGGCGCTCGTCGTGAGCTTTCCCTCGTGCCGGGCGAGCTGCGACATCGGCGCCCAGAACTGCGAGCGCGAGCCGCGTTCGGAGAGGGCGAGGGTGGCGAGCTTTTTTCCGCGCGCGATCTCCCTCAAGAGATCCACTTGGCCCGCGAGCGTCGGCGACGAGGCGAGCGCCTGGGTCGCGGCGACGTGCATCACGAAGATCATGGCCGTCGAAGCGCAGGCGCCCGCGAGCTCTTCGACCACGGCCGCGAAGGCGCGCGGTCCCTGGGCGAGCCCGCCGAGCTCGGCGCCGACCGTGAGCCCGAA
>SYFR01000481.1 GCA_005800325.1 Myxococcales bacterium
ATCGTCGACGCGTACGTTCTCGACCAGCACGTCGCCGCCTGCGGCCGCGGCCGCGACCAGGAACGTGCCGGCCTCGATGCGGTCCGCGATGATCGCGTGGTCGAACGGCGCGAGCGTGTCTTGCCCCTCGATGTCGATGACCGGCGTGCCGGCGCCGCGTACCTTGCCGCCCATCTTGTTCAAGACCCGCGCGAGCTCGACCACCTCGGGCTCGCGCGCGGCGTTGACCAGCGTGGTCTTTCCCTTGGCGAGCGCCGCCGCCATCATCAGGTTCTCGGTGCCCGTCACCGTCGGCATGTCGAAGACGATCTCCGCGCCGCGAAGACGGCCGGCCTCGACCTGTATGTATCCGTGCGCGATCTTGATGCGCGCCCCCATCGCCTCGAGTCCCTTCAGGTGCTGGTCGACCGGCCGCGTCCCGATCTGGCAGCCGCCCGGCAACGACACGCGCGCGCGGCCATAGCGCGCCGCGAGCGGCCCGAGCACGAGCACGCTGGCGCGCATCTTCTTGACGAGGTCGTAGGGTGCCTCGGGGGTCACGAGGCCGGGCTTGACCACGACCTCGGGCGGCGCCGCGTCGACCGGGCGGCCCATCGTGGAGAGGAGCTGCGCCGTCGTCTCGATGTCGTGCAGATCGGGGACGTTGCGCAGGCGGCTCTCACCGTCCGACAGCAGGGTCGCGCACAGGATGGGCAGCGCCGCGTTCTTCGCGCCGCTCACCTTCACGCGACCGTGGAGCGGCTTGCCGCCGCGGACGAGGATCCCATCCATTCGCCGGGCAATAGCAGGGGCCATGCGCCGCGGCGACAATTCGGCGGCGGCCCGTGGTCTTCGCGACGCTATGCGGCGATCGCGCTCCGCTCCACGGCTGCGCTCTTCGCGCCCGTGCGGTCGATCAGGATCGAGAGCAGCATGTCGCTGAGGACGTTCGTCACCGAGCGGGCGCGCGCGATGATCCAGTCCACGGTGAGCAGGAGCGGCAAGAGCTCGATCGGCAAGCCTACCGTGTTGAGCACGAGCGCCAGCGACACGAAGCCGGCCTCGGGAACGCCCGCGACGCCCATCGCGGCGATCATGCACATCACGGCGGCGATGACCTGCTCGGAGATGGAGAGATCGATGCCCGAGGCCTGCGCCACGAACAGCACCGCCATGCCTTCGTAGAGGACGATCCCGTCGTTGTTGAGGTTCGTTCCGACGCACGCCCCGAGCGCCGAGGCCGAGCGCCGCACCCCGAGCGCGTCGAGCGCACGTAGCGTCACCGGCAAGGTCGCGAGGCTCGAGTTCGTGCCCATCGCGTAGATCACGGGCTCGCGCGCCGCCCGCCAGAAGCGAGCGAGCGGCATGTGCACCACGAAGACGAGCCACGCCTGATAGACGAGCCCGATGTGGAGAGCGAGCCCCAGCACGCCCACCGCGACGTAGACCGCGAGGCCACGCAGCGGCGAGAAACCGTGCTCGCCCACGGTCATCGCGACCACGCCGAAGACGGCGACGGGGACGAGCTTGAGGATCCAGCCGAGCGCGATCTCCAGCGCACGCAACATCGCGCCGAGGGCACTCTCGATCGCCGCGAGATCGCCGCCTTCCGCGCGCCGCTCATTCCGCACGCGGCGCAGCGCGAAGCCGAGCAGCAGCGCCAGGAGGATGAGCGTGATGGCGATATTTTCCTGAAACGGCGTGACGAGGTTCGTCGGGATGTAGCTCGCGAGCGTCTTGCCGAGCTCGACCTTCTTGCCCACGTAGGCCGCGGTCGACCCGCCGCTCTGTGGCAGCAGTCGGAGCTCGCGCCCTGGGTGCAGGAGGTTCGACACGGCGAGGCCGAGCGCGATGGCGATCGACGCGTTCAACGTCGCGATGCCCAGCATGCGCGCGCCCGCGCGGGCGTCGATTTCGGTCGTGAGGATCGCGTTCAGGATCGCGAAGAAGAGCAGCGGCGTCGCGACGGTCTTGATGAGCTGAATGACCAGCTTGCCGAGCGCACCGAGGTCGGCGGCTTGCTTGCCGAGGAGCGGTCCCACGATGGCGCCGAGCACCATCGCGCCCAGGATCCACAGGTAGAGCGGGATGGCGCGGGAAGTACGCGGCGCGGCTTCGTCCACCGGCGAGAGCCTACTCCCCTTTCGCCGCGGGTCGCGCGGCAGGCGTCTCTGCGGCGCGAACGCGAGCGAATTCGTCGCCTTGCGGCTCATTTTGACGCGCGGACGCGGTGTTTTTTTGGTGGCGAATCTCTGTTTCGCCAAACTAGGCTCGCGGGCAAATGCGCGCTCGACTCGGGTTTTTCGGTCATCGAAGTGTGGCTCTGGGTGTGCTCGCGGTATCGACGCTCGCGAGCCTCGCGGTGCGCGCGGACGACATCGTGCCGTCGCTCGACCTGCGTGGGTTCGAGCCGCCGACCGATCCCGAGGGCGGCCTCGCGTACGAGCCTGCGCGCACGCCCGCGACGCTGGACCCGAATTTCGCGCTGTGGCTGAGCTACGCGCACCGGCCGATCGTGCTGTTGGATCGGGCGACGGGCGACTCGAAGTTTGCCGTCCTCGGCAGCCAGCTCGTGGGCGATTTCGTGGCGAACGTGGGGTTTTTCGGGCGCTTCGCGGTCGGCGTCGACGTGCCGTTCGTGCTGTTTCAAGACGGCGACGATCCGCGTGACCCGGCGAACGCCGCGGCGCTCCGGACGGTGGGCGACTACGCGCTTCCGGCGCAGGCGCTCGGCGACATGCGGCTCGTGGTCAAGGGGACCATGCTGCCGCCGACGAGCGGAGAGTTCGGCGGCTTCTCGGTGGCGATGGTGGAGCGGCTCTCGCTGCCCACGGGCGATCGGGCGTCGTTCCTGGGCGAGGGCGCGGTCGCGAGCGACACGCGGATCCTCGCGGAGTACGGGGTCGTCGCGGTCGCCGTCCACGCGCAGCTCGGCGTGAAGCTGCGCGGCGAGCACGAGGACTTCGCGTGCGCGGCGCTTCCGCGTCCCGGCGAGGACGGGATCATCGTGGAGCTCGCGCCCGAGTGCCCGACCCGCTTCGGCGGAGAGCTGCCGTTCGGCCTCGCCGTGAGCGTCAAGCCGAAGGCGTTCGGGTTCGATCCGGACGGCCACTTCACCTGGTTTCTAGAGACCTACGGGCACGTGCCGCTCTCGCCGCATGCGCCGTTCAGCGACGCGCGGCTCGCGCAGCTGCAGCTCGGCGGTGGCGCTCGCTACGTCTTCGACAACGACATCTCGCTCCTCGGGGCCCTCGACGCGGCGCTCGTGGGTGGAGTCGGCACGGCTCCGTTGCACGCGGCCCTCAGCGTGGGCTACGCGCCGCGCAAGCACGACGTCGATGACGACCGCGTGCGTGACAAGGACGACGTTTGCCACGATTTGCCGGAGGATCACGACGGTTTCGAGGACGCCGACGGCTGCCCCGAGTGGGACAACGACGGCGACGACGTCCCCGACGGCGAAGATCGATGCGGCACCGCGGTCGAAGATCTCGACGGCTTCGAGGACGGCGACGGCTGCCCCGAGTGGGACAACGACGGCGACACGATCCCCGATCTCGAGGACCACTGCCCCGACGTGTCGGGGATCGCGAGCCAGGATCCGACGCTGCGCGGCTGCCCCGATCCGGATCCCGACAAGGACGCGGTGCTCGGCGCCGCCGACCAGTGTGCGGAGGTCGCCGAAGATCGCGACGGATTCGCCGACGACGACGGTTGCCCCGAGCCCGACAACGACGGCGACGGGGTCTCTGATGCGAGCGACGCGTGCCGTGACCTCGCGGGAGTCGCGTCCGAGCGCGCGGCGGAGCACGGCTGCCCGGATGGAGATCTCGACGGCGTCGCCGACGCGGTGGATGCGTGCCCGACCGAGAAGGGCGTGCGCGGAGCGGCTCCGTCGAAGGACGGCTGCGCTCCCGAGCCGGAGCCGCCGCTGAAGAAGAAGGGCGGCAAGAAGGCCGCGCCGCAGAAGGCCGCGCCGCAGAAGCCGCGTTGATAGCCGCCAACGAAGAGATCGGCCGAGATCGCGTGAACCTGAAACCCTGAAACCGATCACTAGAGCGCGCCGACGCTGGTGAGCGGCTCGCGCGCGCGGGCAAGGTCGGCGTAGCGGAGGCCCGTCGTCGGATCGGTAGCCTTGGGGACGAGCTCGCACAGCGGCACGAGCGCGAAGGCACGTTCGACGAGGCGCGGGTGCGGCACGGCGAGGTCGGGCTCAGAGAGCGCGCTCCCCTCGAGCCACAAAAGATCGAGGTCGAGTGTCCGCGGTCCGAAACGAACGGGATCGGGACGCACGCGGCCGAGCGCGCGCTCGATGTCGAAGAGCGCGGCGAGCAAGGATCGGGGAACGAGCGTCGTGCGCACGAGGGTCGCGGCGTTGAGAAAATCGGCCTGCTCGACGAGGCCGACGGGCTTCGTCTCGTACACGCGCGAGCTCGCGAGCACCGTCACGCCGGGGATCCGTGCGATGTGGTCGCGCGCCTCGCCCAGGGTCTTCTTGCGATCGCCGAGGTTGGAGCCGAGGCCGACGACGACGCGGTAGCTTTCTCGACCGGGTTCGTCCATGCGTGCTAATTGCGAAGTGACTGGGAGCGCGCGTGCAGCGGAGGCGGAGGATAGCAAAGCGCGGTCTCGCGCTCACCGGGGCCGCGTTGATCGGGCTCGCGGCGATCGTGGGCCTGTCGGTCCAGTGCTCGCCGATGGGCGGCGCGGTGCCGGAGCTCCGCGACGTGGGGCTCGAGCTGCCGGAGCTCGCCAAGGCCGCGCCGGTGCCCGCGGCGCCGCCGCCCGCGTTGGGCAAGACGCTCGCCGACGTGCTCGCCGACGACGCGGTGTGCACGACCGACGCGGTGCGTCCGCTCTCCGAGCAGATCATCGCCGAGGCCAACTGCATCCGCCCCGCGACCTACGTCCATGTGGACGCGGGGCCGCGCGCGACCTTCGGCGACGCGGTGTTTCCGTACCTGGTCGAGTCGGCGAGGGACGCGCTCGTCGGTGCGCTCGCCGGCAAGAAGCGCGACCGGCTCACGGTGAGCTCGATGCTCCGCACCGTGGCGCAACAGTATCTGCTCTACGGCTGGTACCAGGCTGGGCGCTGCGGCATCAAGCTCGCGGCCGAGCCCGGGAGGAGCAATCACCAGAGCGGGCTCGCCATCGACGTCTCGAATCCGGGCGCGTGGCGCACGGCGCTGACGGCTCGCGGCTTTCGCTGGCTCGGCAAGAAGGACCGCTGGCACTTCGACTTCGTCGGGCGCAAGCAGGCCGAAAAAGATGCGACCAAGCGCCTCGCGCAAGAGCTCGCGGGCCTCGACGTGCGGGCGTTTCAGCGGCTCCACAACAACAACGGCGGCGTGCCGAAGCTCGACGAGACGGGGGAGCTCGACCTGGCCACCAGGGAGGCGCTCGCCGCGGCGCCGACGCTCGGGTTCGCGGTGGGTGCGTCGTGCGCGGCACCGGCGTCCGGGCCCGCGTCGCCTCCCGCGCCTTAGACCGGCTGTACGGGTTCACGGGCGCTCGAGCCGCGGTCGACGCAGGCCCTCGCGTCGGTTCGTGGTGCTTCTGTCGCGCGGGCGGATCGGCTAACAGCCACGCGCGATGAAGACCTTCGACGCGATCGTCATCGGCGGCGGACCCGGCGGCTACCCCTGCGCCATCAAGCTCGGGCAGCTCGGCCTCAAGGTCGCGTGCGTCGAGCAGGACAAGCCGGGCGGCGTGTGCCTCAACTGGGGCTGCATCCCGTCGAAGGCGCTCATCCACGCGTCGAGCCAGTACGAGAAGGCGAAGGACAGCGCGGCCATCGGCGTGAAATGCGCGGGCGTCGAGCTCGACGTGAACGCGATGCAGTCGTGGAAGGACGGCATCGTCTCGCGCCTCAACACCGGCATCCGCCAGCTCTTGAAGGGCGCGGGCGCCGAGTACATCGAGGGCACGGCGCGCCTCACTGGCAAGAACACCGTCGTCGTGACGAAGGCGAACGGCGAGACCGAAGCGCTGACCGCGACGAAGGGGGTCGTGCTCGCCACCGGCGCCAGCACGATCGAGATCCCGACCTTCAAGTTCGACCAGAAGCAAATCATCGGCGCGAAAGAGGGCGTCAGCCTGCGCGAGGTGCCAAAGCGCCTGCTCGTCATCGGCGGCGGCGTCATCGGCCTCGAGCTCGGCACGGTGTATCAGAAGCTCGGGAGCGAGCTGTTCGTCGCCGAGGCGTTGCCGACGCTGCTCACCGGCCACGACCAGGACGCGGTGAAGCTCGTCGAGCGCAAGCTCACGAAGCACGGCGCGAAGATCTACAAGAAGACGCGCGCGTTGGGCTACGTGAAGAACCCCGACGGCTCGCTCACGGTGACGCTCGAGCAGGAGGGCAAGCCGCTCACCGTCGAGGTCGACGCGGTGCTCGTCGCGGTCGGCATGAGGCCGAACAGCAAGGGGCTCGGCCTCGAGGACGTCGGCGTCACGATCGACGCGCGCGGGTTCGTCCCCACGGACGAGCGCGGCGAGACCAACGTGAAGGGGATCTACGCGGTGGGCGACGTGAGCGGACCGCCGCTGCTCGCGCACAAGGCGAGCAAGGAGGGCGAGATCGTCGCCGAGGTGATCGGCGGCCACAAGGCGGCGAAGGACTGGGCCGCGATGCCCGCGTCGACCTTCACCGATCCCGAGATCTCGAGCGTCGGGCTCGGCGAAGAAGAGGCGAAGGCGAAGGGCATCGACGTCAAGGTCGGAAAATTCCCGTTCGCGGCGCTCGGCAAGGCGATGGCGATCCGCGAGACCGACGGCTTCGTGAAGGTGGTCGCCGACGCGAAGAGCCGCGTCGTCCTCGGTGTGCACATCGTCGGGCCGGAGGCGAGCTCGCTCATCAGCGAGGCGGCGCTCTCGATCGAGATGGCCGCGGTGCTCGACGACGTGATGCTCACGATCCACCCGCACCCGACGCTCGGCGAGGCGTTCATGGAAGCGGCGGCGCATGCCTTGGGGCAGGCCATTCACATTCCAAACCGTTGACTCACCCCGCGCGACGAGACGCGGGCACGGCGGTGCTCACGCGCTCTTCGTCCGCTCGAAGCACTCGGCCGGAATGCGCTGGTCGTGGCGGGCGCGCGCCGTCAGCGCGACGAAGCGAGTCGTCACCGGATCGTGGTAGCCGCTCGCGACGGGCACGCCGTCCTCGGTCGCGCGGTAGTGCGCGACGATGCGGCTCATCAGCACCTCGCGCAGCCATTTCCCGACGAGCGAGGCCATCGACACGAGCAGGTGGTCTCGGTCGGCGTCCCTGACGAACGAGAGCTCTCCGACGCCCGGGAAGCGGTAGGTGCTCTTCGCGCGCGACTCCTCGACGACCGCGTGAAGGCGCCCGGACAGCGGCCCGAAGGCGTCGCTGTAGTTGCCGTAGCCGCCGACCTTGCCGCAGACGGCGTGCACGTCGGCGCCGGCGGCACCGCGGAGGTCGAGCACGAGCCGCTCCATGGCGTGCAGATCGACCTTGAAGCGGCTATTTCCCGCGAGGGCGGCGTCGTTCAAGAGCTTCGTGCACACGACGACCGAGCGCACCCGGACGATGCGCACGCCGCGCGCCTCGAGTTTGTCGAGCGAGCGGACGACCTCGCCCTCGAGCATGTGCGCCGCGTCGCTGTCGTCGAACGTCTCCGCGCGCGTGCCCCAGCACTGCGGGGCGACGTGGCTTGGGCAGGGCGCGGTGAGCACGGCGCGGTCGTCGAGGCAGAGGGCGTCGACGAGCTCCTCGACGCTCCCCGGCGCGACGTCGCTCGCGCGCTCGAGTCGGGTCGCACCACGCTTCGCGAGCGCCCGCGCCCACGCTTGGCCGAGCGCGACGTCGCCGTGCGCGACGAGGCCCTTCGAGTCGCCGAGGATCTGCGCGAGCTTGCCGCGCGCGCGCGACGTCGCGATCCGCGAGGCGCCCGGCGCCGCCTCGGCCATCACGGCCGTCACGATCATCGGGCCGAGCCGCGGACCGAGGCCGTTCTCGTCGCAGCCGACGTGGAGGGTCGCCGTCGTCACCGCCCCGAGCCTACGACGACGCGAACGCGGGGCGGAGATTGACATGCGCGGCGCTCGCGGTTCATAGTCCGCCCGCGTTTTTTGCGCGATTTCCTCGGGGAATAGCACAGCCTGGTAGTGCGCCAGCTTTGGGAGCTGGAAGTCGGCGGTTCGAATCCGCCTTCCCCGACCACCCGAGCCATTGCATTGCCTGCACCCGTGAACGGACCTCTCGCGACGCGCACCCCTGGCGAGTGGCGCGGCCTCAAGGAGGCGCTCAAGCTTCAAGCGCGGATCTTGTTCGGCGTGATCGCGCTCTTGTGGGCCGCCGAGCTCGCGGACGCGATCGTGTTCGGCGGTGCGCTCGACGGCTACGGGATCCGGCCGCGCAGCTTCGGCGGTCTCCTCGGCATCGCGCTCGCGCCGCTCCTGCACGGAGGCTTCCGCCACTTGATGGCCAACAGCGTCCCGCTCGTCGTGCTCGGCTGGTTCGTGATGCTGCGCGAGACGCGCGACTATTTCGTCGTCGCATTCTTCTCCACGCTGGTCGGCGGCGTGGGGGTGTGGCTCATCGGCGCCACGAACTCGGTCCACATCGGCGCGAGCGGCGTGGTGTTCGGCTTCCTCGGCTACCTCCTATCGCGAGGCTATTTCGAGCGCCGCTTCCTGCCGATGCTCGGCTCGATCGTCGTCGGCCTCATGTACGGCGGCACGCTCTTCGGGCTCTTGCCCGGGCAGCGCGGGATCTCGTGGGAGGGGCACCTCTTCGGCTTCCTCGGCGGCGTGCTCGCGGCAAAGGTGTTGGCGTCCCGAGTCGGAGAATCGCGACCAAAGTAAGCAGGGCGCGACCGCACGGCCGAGGGATGAATTCGCGGCCTCGCCCCTCATGGGGACTCGAGCTTTGCCTCGAGTTTTCAGGCGGAGAACCTCTGATTCGCTACGCTAGCGGATTGGCAATCTCCGCCGCGCGGGCTCGAGGCCCTTCGTGCTGCCGATGCGCGCGACCTCGGCGTGCGGCGACGACGTGGGCTCCTCTTTGCCAGTCAGGTAGGCGTCCGCTTCGCACGCGCCGGACCACGCGGCAAAATCCTCCGGGAGCGGGCCGGGCAGGGTCGGCTGTTGCGTGCGCTCGAGCAGGCGAAAGTCGTGGTGCGCGACGAGCTCGAGCGGGAGCTTCTTGCCTGGCCCGCCATCTCGGAACCAGCGGCGCGCGGCGTTGACGTTGCCGATGAGCACGGCGTGCTGCGGATCGCGCTTCGCCGCCTCGCTCATGCGGTCCATCATCGCGTCGTAGTCACCACGACGCGCCGCGATGCATGCGAGGTAGTTGAGCGCGAGGCCGGGCAGGGGATGGCCGAGCTCGAGCGCGCGCTTGGTGTGGCGCTCTGCCTCGTCGAGCGAGCCCTCGTGGTAGTGCGCGCCGGCGAGGTCGAGGTGCGCCGCGTGGTGCTCCCCGAGCGCGGCGAGCACGCCGTCGAGCTCGGCCACGCTCGGCTGGTGGAGCTTCTGGAGCCCGCTGTGCGTGCGGAACCAGTCGTTCATGAGGGTCGTGGTCGCGGGGTCGGCGTCGTAGGGGACCTTCAGCTCCTGGAAGCGCTCCCGAAAGTAAATCTCGGGCTCGAGCCGGCCCTCGGCCGCCGCGTCGCGAAAGTCGTGCGTGCCCGGATAGATGGAGAGGCACGAGAACACGTACTCGTGCGGCCGCGCGCGCTCGAGAAAGGCGAGCGTCTCGCGGAACGTCTCCACCGTCTCGCCGCGGTTGCCGAGCATCATGTAGAAGCGCAGCTTGATGCCGTACTTCTTCGCCATCGCGGTCGAGCGAAGGATCTCGTCGACGGTGATCTTCTTGTCGACGTTGCCGAGGATGCGCGGCGAGCCGGACTCGACTCCGAGGCTCATCCGCTCGCAGCCCGCGAGGCGCATCTCGCGGCACAGCTCGTCGGTGAGCAGATCGACGCGCGTGTCGCAGCTCCATAAGAATGCGAGGTTTTTTTCGCGGAGTCCGTGGCACAGCTCGAGCACGCGCTTCTTGTTGGTGGTGAAGGTGTCGTCCTTCACGAACAGCATCTTCACTGGCAAGCGCGGGACGAGCCGAGCGAGCGCCGCGATGGTGTACGCGACCGAGTTGGCGCGAAAGCCGCGTCCCCACTGCGACTCGGCGCCGCAGAAGGTGCACGCCCACGGGCAGCCGCGCGAGGTCATGAAGATGTGGCTGTCGAAGAAGCGCTGCGGGCACGCGAGGAGATCGAGCTCGTCGATGTTGGTGCGCTCGGGGTTCTTGACGATGCGTCCCTCGTCACGGACGACTGCGCCGCGCAGGCCGAGGAGCGACGCTCCGGCGGCGAGCCGAGCCAAGAGCTCGAGCATCGTGAGCTCGCTCTCGCCGACGGTCACCGTGTCGATCGCCTCGTGATGGCGGAGCATCTCCTCGGCGAGCGGGCTCGCGTGCGGGCCGCCCACGACGACGTGCGCTGTCGGGTGCGCGCGCCGGATCGCCGCCGCCGTGAGGGCGACGCCGCGGCGATTGGCCGTCCAGCACGACAGGCCGTAGAGGTCCGCCTCGACAGCAACGACGACGCGCTCGACCTCGGCCCACGGGTAGCTCGAGAGGTTCTGCACCTTGACCTCGTGACCGTGCGCGCGAAGGTGGGCGGCGATGCTCAAGAGCCCGTAAGGCGTCTGATAGAAGTCGCCGTCGAGATCCCCGTCGCGGTACTCGGGCGGCGGCCCGTCCTCGACCGGCGCGGCCTCCCCCGGGGCGGGGAGCTTCCACGGGGGCGGGTAAAAGAGCGCGATCCGCACGGCGAGCATCTTAGCGAAGCCGGGGGCCGATGCCGCCGCGACCGCACGTGCGCGACGTCGAGCGTGACCGCGGGCGCGTTCGGGGCCCGCTCACCGGGCGTGACTTGGCGGACTTGGGCGGTCGTGACTTTCATTGCAATCTGCGGAGGCGCGCGCGACGATTCGCCCATGAGCCGCATGGGGTATTCATTCGCGCTCGCGGGGGCATGCCTCGTGTTCGCGTGCAGCGACGACGGCAAGCGCATGCCGCCGATCCTCGTCAACACGGGTGCCGGCGCGAGCGTGACGAGCTCGAGCGCGAGCGGGGGCTCGAGCACCGCGGCGGGCATGGGCGGCTCGGGCGGCG
>SYFR01000482.1 GCA_005800325.1 Myxococcales bacterium
CGGCCGGACGTCTGCGCCCAGATTTCCTCGGCCGTCGTCTCGTAGTGCGCGCGCCAGTTGTGCTCGTTGCCGTACTGATCGGCGAAGTAATACTGGTCGGGGTTGTCCGCCACGAGCCGCCGCACCTCGCGCAGCGTCTCGTCGTAGCCGTCTTGCGCGCTCGTGTAGTGGATCTTCGCGCCGTGGGCGAGGATGCGCTTCTTGCGCTCGAGGCTCGCGTTGTCCGGGATGACGAGCTTTACCGGCAGGCCGAGCGCGCCGCCGATCCACGCGTAGGCGATCCCCGCGTTGCCGCTCGAGCTGTCGATGACGGTGCGCCCGCCCGCGAGCTCGCCACGGTCGAGCGCCGACAAGAGGATGTAGAGAACGGAGCGGTCCTTGAGCGAGCCGCCGGGGTTCGTGCTCTCGATCTTCGCGTAGATCTCGACGTCGGGCAGCTCGTCAGCGAAGACGTCGAGCCTGACGAGCGGCGTGTTGCCGACGAGGCCGAGCGCTGGGCACCGCGCTTTGTAGTGAGCCTGCAGCTCGCGGAAGTTCTGCGCCATCGTTGCGAGCAAACACTAGTGCGGTGAATCAGAGATTCGCCAGAACTAAAAAGCACGCAAGAACGCCGGCGTGCCGCATCATGTGGACGGCTGTCGGCGGGAGCGCGATGCCCGCGCCAGCGTGCCAGCGCGTCGCGAGCTCCGCTCACCCGTCGGCGCGCTCGCGCATGCGCCGCTCGACCGCCGCGAGCAGCGTCGCGACGTACGAGTCGAAGGGCGGGCACACGATCTCGTGGGGCTCGAGGATCCGCCGCGCCTGACGCTTGTCATAGCGCGCGTTGGTCGCGAGCTGCTGCAAGAGCGCGCGCGGCTCGCGCAAGACGCTCCGCGTGCCGGGCGTGCGTGCGAGCGTGGCGAGCAGCGGCGGCAAGAAGCTCTTGGTGGCGCGCCGACCGCCCGCGCGCGCGATGGCATCGAACACCTGCTCGGCCGTCATCGCCTCCGACGACGTCAGGTGAAACGTCCCGCCTCGCGCCGCCGGCGAGCGGCCGATCGCGTGGGCCGCGCGCACGACGAAATCCACCGGCACGACGTCGAGCGCGTCATCGCCGCCCACCGGCACCGGCACGTCCACGTCACCGGGCAGCCCGAGCACCAACATCACGAGCAAGTACAGACCATCGAGCCGGTCGATCTCGCCGGTCTCGCTGTCGCCCACGAGGTGGGTCGGCCGAACGACGGCGATCGGCGTGTCGGTCATCGCGCGCCGCATGACGAGCTCGGCCCGCATGCGCGTCTCCTGTACGACCGTGTAGAATGCCTGCCCCTCGTCGAGCTCGCTCTCACGCACGACGCCACGGCGGTCGCCTGACACCTCGGCCGTCGAGTGGTGGACGAGGCACGAGAGACGCTCGCACATTCGCGCGACGTTGACGGCTTCGATCGCGCCGCGGACGTTCTGCTCGGCCACGTCGCGCTCGACGCCCACGTAGCTCACGTAAGCGGCGTGGTGGATGCGATCGACGTCGGGGACGAGCTCGCGCAGCTCGCGACCGGACAGCCCGAAGTCCATCGCCGCTGCGTCGCCCGCGAGGATCCGCACCCGCGCACGCTGGCTCGCCGTGAGCCGGTCGAGGTGGTGCGCCGCCTGCTCGAAGCCGCGCTCGAGCACCACCGCCGCGATGCGTGTCTCGGGCTCGGCCGTGAGGATGTGCTCGACGAGCTTGCGCGCGACGAGGCCCGGATACCCAGTCACCAGAACGACGCTCCCTCTCCCACCCATGGCGTGTCGCTCAGAAAACATCGGCGAGCGCAGCTAGCTTCGCGCGCGTGCCGGCACCGCCAAAGAGGAACGGTAGCTCCGTCATTGGGAGCGAGAGTTCGCGCCGGAGCCGCTCCACCGTTCGCTCTTCCAGCTCTTCGCGCGCGGCACGACGCGCCGCCGCCGCGAGCGCACCCATGGCCCTATCGCCCCCGGACGCCCGGCGATCACCGCCCGCCGTGGCGAGCGCCCACGAGGACAGCTCCTCGTCCGCGATGAGGCGTGCGCGCTCGGCCGGGGGAAACAGCGGTCGGCTCCTGCTATTGACGACGAGCCGCGCGATCGGCAGCTCGAGCTCCTCCCGCACGGTCGTCGCGAGCTCGGTCGCCTCGGTCGCCGGCATGTCCTCGGGCAAGGTCACGACGACGATCCCCGACCGCGATGGATCGCGGAACAGCGCCCACGCGCTCGCCGCATCGCGACGCAGGACGCCGGGCGGCACGATGTCGAGGATGACCTTCGGCACCCGCAACATGTCGAGGCCGTGGCCGGTCGAGGGCCCGTCGAAGACGACGACGTCGTAGCGCCGCTCGCCGTGAACCTCTTCGGTCGTGTGCCACCACGCCTTGCCGAGCATGGCCCAGTCGAGCATGCCCGGCACCGCCCGAAAAAACCCATGAGTGTAGCGGTTCTCGAACACGAGCTTCGCCACGGTCTTCACGCGCAGGACGAGCGCGCCGTACTCCTCCATCGCGCGCTCGGGATCGATGCGGGACGCCCACAGGTTCGGCTCGACCAGCACGAGCGGGTGACCGATCGGCGCGCACCCGAGCATGCCGGACACTTGCTCGTGGGCTCCGGTGAGCGCGAGCAGTACGCGCTTGCCCCGACGGGCGAACGCGAGCGAGATCGCCGTCGCGACCGTGGTCTTGCCGACGCCGCCCTTCCCGGTGACGAAGAGGAAACGGCGCGAGTCGAGCTCGCCAGCCGACGGCGGGACCATCGCGCGAGGGTTACGCGCACCCTTCGCCGGAAGCAAGTAGCGGCCCGCGCGCGCGCGCAGCGCAAACTCCGTGTTCGCTGCACAGCCCCGCCACGTGCGATCGAGCCAGCGCGGGTCCTTGAATTTCGCGACGCGCTGGTTCCGAAGCTGCGAGAGCTGGCCTTCGAGCGCGCCCGCCGCGGGTGAGTTCACGCGTCACCGCCGAGGGTGTGGCTGCAGTGCCGCCGTGACGAGGCCTCTCGACGGGAGGTCCCAGTTCTCTGAAGCGGGACACTATCGAAGGAGCCACACGAGGCCGACGGCGCTGAGGGCGATGACCCCGAGGGCCACGAGCACGACGAGGGTGTCGAGCGCGCCTTCGGTGCGACCCGCACCGGCTGGGGGGAAGCTCTCCAAGAGCTCCGAGGGATCGGAGGGCAGCGCGTCGCGCGTCGGGGCTTCGCTCGGGGACGTCACGACGCCCGGCGCGTCATTGGCGTTCGCGAAGGGCGGCCGCTCGAAGACCTCATCGCGCTGCATCCGCACCTCCTCGGAGGCCAGCGCCTCGGCCATCGCTTCGTCGAGCGGGTCGCGGAAGACGAGTCGCGACTCGCCGATGACGATGTGGTCTCCGTCGGTGAGTGGCGCGCCCTCGGGCCCGACGAGGACCTCCGAAGCACGCGGCCGCGGCGACGAAGGCGGCGCGCTGGATGGCACGAGCACCGTGCCGCGCTTCGAGCCGAGATCGCGCACGAACCAGCGATCGCCACGCTTCTCGACGGTCGCATGGCTGCGCGAGCACGCGGCGTCGTCGAGCACGACCTCGCATGCGTCGCCACGACCGAGCACGTACGGCTCGTCGCCGCGGCTCAAGGCGTGGCGCTTGCCGGCGTCGCTCGCGCCGGGCCCCGACACGAGCTCGAGCGAGGCGTCGACGCCTTCCCCGCTGGCTCGGAGCCCGCGCCGCAACGCCTCGAGCGCCACACCGCGGACGTGCGCCGCCGTGCTCGCGACACCGCCGCCGGGCCGCACCTCGAGCCAGACGCGCCCCACGCGCACGGCATCCCCTGCGGCGACGACCCTCGGCGCGTGAGCCGGGAGCTTCACGCCGCCGACGAGGATCCCGTTGACGCTGCCTTCGTCGGCGACGAGCGTGCGCCCTCCCTCCTGGCGCAAGGTCGCGTGCCGCTTCGCCACGCTCGCGTCGAGCAGCAGCACCTCGGCCTTCGCGCTGCGGCCGATGACCACGCGCGGGGCGTCGACGGTCACGGACAGCGGCGGCTCGTCGGGGCTCGAGCTGCCCGTGTGGATCAGGATGGTGACGGCCATTGCGTACGAGGGGCCCCGCAGGCGAGCGGCGAAGCTTTCCGTCGGTCGCGCATCTTCGTCAATCGCTCCCGTGTCCCATGCGCTCGCCGCGCGGCCTCCGAAGCGCACAAATCGCCCAATAATCTGGCGATTC
>SYFR01000483.1 GCA_005800325.1 Myxococcales bacterium
CGTCAGACCGCTGCGACGCCACGCCTCGAGCACGCTCCGCGCCTCGACCTCCGTCCACTTCCCGTGCGCCATCGAACCTCCGACGCGCACAATCTCGGAGACCGGCTACGCCGTCACGACGCCGCTGGCCGGACGGTTACAAAAAAACTCGCGGCGCCCGAGAAGGTCCGTCCAAGTACGCGAGCCACAAAAGCCGAAACGCGCACGTCGCAATTGCGACGCACGCGCCTCGAACTAGGTTCCTGAAAGCTAGTGTGGCGAGTCTCTGACTCACCCCACCAGGGCCCCACCAGGGTCTCGTGCTCGATCAGCCGATGAGGGACAGCGCGAGCTGGGGCGACTGGTTCGCCTGCGCGAGGATCGAGGTCCCCGCCTGGAGCAGCACCTGGGAGCGCGCGAGCAGCGAGCTCTCTTCCGCCACGTCGACGTCGCGGATCGCGCTGTTCGCGGCCTCGAGGTTCGTGCGGATGGTCTGCGAGTTGGCCTGGGCGATCCCAAGCCGGTTTTGCGCGGCGCCGAAGGCCGAGCGTCGCGTCGAGACCTCCTTCAGGGCAGTGTCGACTGCGTCGATCGCGCCGGTCGCGTTGGACTGCCCGCTGCCGGACACGCTGATGCCGCTCAAGCCGAGCGACGAGATCGTGATGCCGCCGAAGTCGACCGAGATCGTGTCGTCGGCGGTCGTGTTGATGCCGACCTGGAACGAGATGCTGCTCGCAGCGTCGCCGTTCAAGAGCTCGTGGCCATTGAACTCGGTCGACTCGGCGAGCCGCGTGATCTCGCTCTTCAGCGCCTGAAACTCGGTGTCGATGTAGCCGCGGTCGGTGGAGGTCAAATCACCGTTCGCGCTCTGCACCGCGAGCTCGCGCATGCGCAGCACGATGCCGCTGACCTCGCCGAGGCCGCCCTCGGCCGTGCGGACCATGCTGAGCGCGTTCGAGGTGTTGCGCTCCGCGACGGAGAAGCTGCGGATGCGCGACTTCAAAGACTCGCTGACGCCCAACCCCGCGGCGTCGTCTGCGGCCTGATTGATACGGAACCCGCTCGACAGGCGCTGAAACGATTTCTGCAGCGACTGCGAGGTGCGGGTGAGGTTCTTCTGAGCGTCGAGGGAGGCAACGTTGGTGTTTACAACGAGAGGCATGTGAATCTCCTTCTTGGAGTGATCGCCTCAGAGGGTCGTCATCATGACGGCCACCTTATGGCACCGGAGTCCCGCCAGGGCTTTCCGGTCGAACCAGAGAACGGACCACGCGGGGGCCCCTTGAGCCTCCGCGCCACATTTGTCGTCTGAGGCCATGGCTGAGACGGAAGCTCTTGTACGCGAGCGCGCGGGCGACAAAACGCGAGCGGCGCGAACCATCCGAAGATGGCCGCGCCGCGGCGTGGGCTCTTGCTTGCGTCGTTCGCGCTCAGCCGATGAGCGAGAGCGCGAGCTGCGGCGCCTGGTTCGCCTGCGCGAGGATCGACGTGCCGGCTTGGAGCAGCACCTGCGAGCGCGCGAGCAGTGAGCTCTCCTCGGCGACGTCGACGTCTCGGATCGCGCTGTTGGCGGCCTCGAGGTTCGTGCGGATCGTCTGCGAGTTGGCCTGGGCGATGCCGAGCCGGTTGACGGCCGCGCCGAACGTCGCGCGCTTGGTCGACACCGTCGTGAGCGCGTCGTCGACGGCATCGATCGCGGTCGTCGCATTGACCTGGTCGCTGCCCGCCACGCTGATGCCGCTGAGGCCGAGCGACGAGATCGTGATGCCGCCGAAGTCGACCGAGATCGTGTCCTGGGCAGAGTCGGTGCCGATGCCGACCTGGAACGAGATGCTCGACGAGGCATCGCCCGCGAGCAGCTCCTTGCCGTTGAACTCGGTCGACTCGGAGAGGCGCGTGATTTCAGACTTCAGCGCCTGAAATTCGGTGTCGATGTAGCCGCGGTCGGTGGAGGTGAGATCGCCGTTCGCCGACTGCACCGCGAGCTCGCGCATGCGCAAGACGATGCCGCTGACCTCGCTGAGGCCGCCCTCTGCCGTGCGCGCCATGCTCATGGCGTTCGCGGTGTTGCGCTCGGCGACCGAGAAGCTCTTGATGCGGCTCTTCAAGGTCTCGCTTACGCCGAGGCCCGCGGCGTCGTCCGCGGCCTGATTGATGCGGAAGCCGCTGGAGAGGCGCTGAAACGACTTCTGCAGCGCCTGCGTGCTCTTCGCTACGTTCTTCTGGGCGTCGAGGGAGGCGACGTTGGTGTTGACTACGAGTGGCATGGAGAACTCCTTCTTAGAGTTGCTGGGATGCGCACGCCGTCATGGCGAGCGCTCGGATGGTGCCGAAGTCCCCCGCCGGGCACTTCTGCATGTCCCTACGAACGTCCGAAAGCGCGAGAACTTTAGTGGGAGCGCAACGCTTCGAGCCTCATGCCCAGCGTCGCCGTGCGCGAGCCGGCGCCGCGCTCGACCACAAATGCCAAGACGCGCGCGCCGCAGGGTTGCGACACGCGCGTCGAGTTCGAGAGAAGTTCGCGGCTCAGCCGAGGAGCGAGAGCGCGAGCTGCGGCGACTGGTTCGCCTGCGCGAGGATCGACGTGCCGGCTTGCAAGAGCACCTGCGAGCGCGCGAGCACCGAGGTCTCTTCGGCCACGTCGACGTCTCGGATGGCGCTGTTGGCGGCCTCGAGGTTCGTGCGAATGGTCTGCGAGTTCGCGGCGGCGATGGAGAGCCGGTTCTGCGCGGCGCCGAAGGTCGAGCGCCTCGTCGACACCTCGGTGAGCGCGCCGTCGACGGCGTCGATCGCCGTCGTGGCGTTCGACTGCGAGGAGCCGGAGATCACGATGCCGCTCAGGCCGAGCGACGAGAGGTCCACGCCGCCGAAGTCGACCGAGATCGTGTCGTCGACGGTGGTGTTGATGCCGACCTGGAACGCGGTGCTGCCTTGGGTGCCCGCGAGCAGATCTTTTCCGTTGAACTCGGTGGTGTTGGCGAGCCGCGTGATCTCCTCCTTGAGGAGGCCGAACTCGGTCTGCAGGAAGTCGCGGTCGGTCGAGGAGAGGTCGCCGTTGGCGCTCTGCACCGCGAGCTCGCGCATGCGCAGCACGATGCCGCTGATCTCGCCGAGGCCACCCTCGGCCGTGCGGACCATGCTGATCGCGTGGTTGGTGTTGCGCTCGGCGACGGTGAAGCTGCGGATCCGCGACTTCAAGCCCTCGCTGACGCCGAGGCCGGCGGCGTCATCGGCCGCGCTGTTGATGCGAAATCCGCTCGAGAGGCGCTGAAAGGACTTCTGGAGGCTGGAGGTCGTTCGGCTCAGGTTCTTCTGAGCGTCGAGTGATGCGACGTTGGTGTTGACTACGAGTGGCATGGTGACTCCTTCGTGGAGTTTGGTGGGGCCAGCGCCGCCCGTCCCGTCATCGTGACGAGTCGTGCTCGAGAGGCGTGGGCAGAGATCGGCGATCTCCTGCACCCCGACGTACGGTCAGGCGCCGAGGCCCTTGAGCGGCTCCAGGCGATTTTCGCGCGCCGCCGCCGCGAGGAGGTCAGCGGCGGGCGCGCGCGTCGGCTGGGCCCGTCTTCGTGCGGGCTCGCTCGAGGCGCGAGAGAAAGGAGTCGGGATCGAGGTAGTGCCCGATGCGATCGAGCTCGGCGCCGTCGGCGTCGAGGACGACGATCGCCGGCAGGCCGCGCACGCGATAGCGGGAGAGGAGCTCGCGGCTCGCCGTCGTCTCCTCGGTCACGTCCACGCGCAGCGCGACGAAGTGGGTGAAGAGCTCCGCCTCGACCGACTCATCCGAGAGCGTGTCCCGGGCCAGCACCATGCACGGCAGGCACCACTCCGCCGAGAAGTCGACGACGAGCCCGCGTCCACGCGCGCGCGCCTCGCCGACGGCGCGGGCCTCGTCGGTGTGCCAGAGCCCGCGTGCCGGCGCGAGCGCCCCCGTCTCCGGGCTCGGTAGACCCGAAGAGGCGCCCCACCGCGCGCCGTCGCCGCTCTCGGCGGCACCCGCTACGTCCGGGCCCACGCCGACGAGCACGGCATCGGGTGGCGAGGGCGCGAGCGCGGGCATCTGCCACGTTGGCGCCGCGCTGCCCGTGCATGCGGCGAGCGCGGAGGCGAGGACGATCAAGGCACGGCAGCGCATCCGTTCGCCGAGGATAGCGCCCCGCGCGCGCGGCGTCGAAATCGCGCCAACGAAACCAGCGCGCGACGGCCCAGTGTCACCGGCGCCGGAGATTCACCGATCCCGAGACTCGGGCGCAGTGCCACCGGCCCAGTGTCTACTTCGTGAAGCGCTTCACGATGGCGCCGGGGAGCAGGTAAGGGGCCAGGCGATGCAGCGCGAAGCCGGCCTTGGCGAGCGGCGTCACGAGCACGATGGCGCGGTCCTTTGCGACGCCAGCGAGGATCTCTTCGGCACAGCGCTCGACCGGATAGAGCGAAATCTTCTCGAGCAGCGCCGCGCGATCGTTGCGGCCGCGGAGCTCCGAGCCCTCGACCATCGGCGTGCCGATGACGCCGGGGCAGACCGCCGTCACGCGGACGCCGTGCTTCTCGGCCTCGATGCGCAGCGACGTCGAGAGCCCGACGACGGCGTGCTTCGTCATCGCGTAGGCAGCAAAGAGCGGCGATGGCACGAGCCCCGCGATCGACGCGGTGTTGACGATGTGGCCACCGCCCTGCTTGGCCATGATGCGGTAAGCAGCGTGCGTGCCGTGCGCGACGCCGCGGACGTTGACGTCGATGAGCCGGTCGTAGTCCTCATGGCTGAGCGCGATCGCGTCGCCGACGATGCAAATCCCGGCGTTGTTGAAGACGAAGTCGAGCGCGCCGTGCCGCTCGACGGTCTCTTCGAGGGCTCGGACGATCGCGGGCGCGTCGGTGACGTCGAGCGCCGTCGCAACCGCCGCGCCGCCTCGATCGCGAATGCCCAACGCCACCTCTTCCGCGAGCGCGGCTCGGACGTCGGCGAGCACGACCTTCGCGCCACACCTTGCGAGCCGCTCGCCCACCGCGCGACCGATCCCCGAGGCCCCGCCCGTGACGAACGCGACCTTGCCTCGAAAGGCGCCCCCGAAGTCGTGCGAACCCGTGCCCATGCAGCCGCTCTACAACGATCGCCGTCCGGCGACGCCGGTCATCCGGCGATCGGCGGCTTGACGCCGATCACCCGGCGACCTTGGATGACGCCATGGGCCCAAGGCATCGCAGCAACACCGCCATCCTCTGTGCCGTCAGCCTCGCGGCCACGCTCGGGGTCGCCGCGTGCGACGAGACGCCGCCGGACCGCGCTCCGGCAACGGCGACTCCCGCGCCGACCTCGGGACCAACGGCGGCGGCGCCAACGACGACGACACCGACAGCTATCGCGAGCGCCGTCACCACGGGGTCGCCGTCCGGTGCGGCAGCCAGCGCAGCAGCAGCGCCCGCGCCCGCGCCCGCCCCGCTCGTCGCCGTCAGCGAGGCGGTGTTGCCGCCGCTTCAGCCGCTCGGCCCAGTCATGGCGCCGAGCGACAACGTCCCGTCCGCGGAGGCGATCGAGCTCGGCAAGGTGCTCTTCTTCGACAAGCGCCTCGGAAAAGACGGGAAATTCGCGTGCGAGAGCTGCCACTTCGTCGACAAGGGCTGGGCCGACGGCAAGGCGCTCTCGGAGAAGGGCGACGGAAAGATGAACACGCGGCACACGCCCTCGATGTTCAACGTCGGCTACCAGGAGGCTTGGTACTGGGACGGCCGCGCGAAGACGCTCGAGGCGCAGGTCCTCGCGGCCTGGAAGGGCCAGCTCGGCGTGGGCGACACGCTTCCGGAGCGCGTGGCCGCGGTCGCAAAGGTCGACGGATACAAGCCCTTGTTCAAGGCGGCCTTCGGCGACGAGGAGATCACGACGGAGCGGATCGCCAGGGCGCTCGCGTCGTTCTTGCGGTCGCTGCGCTCGGCCGACTCACCCTTCGATCGCTACGAGGCCGGCGACAAAAAGGCGATCAGCGAGAGCGCCGCGCGAGGCTGGGATGTATTTCGCGGCAAGGCAGCGTGCGCCGCGTGCCATGCGCCGCCGCTCTTCACGGACTTCAACTACCACAACGCCGGCATCGGCTCCGACAAGCCCGCGCCGGACAAAGGGCGCGGCGCGATCACGCAGAACGCGAAGGACGACGGCAAGTTCAAGACGCCGTCGCTGCGCTCGGTGACGACGCACGCGCCGTACTTCCACGACGGCAGCGCCAGGACGCTCGAGGACGCCGTGGACTTCATGCTCGGCGGCGGCAAGGCGAACCCGAACCTCGACTCCGGGTACAAGAAGATCGAGCTCAGCAAGGCGGAGCGCAGCGATCTTCTGGCGTTCATCCGCTCGCTCGAGGCGAAGCAGCCGAAGTTCGTGGCGCCCAAGATTCCGTGATGGGGCGGCGCGCCGCGCCTCGCTAGGGCAGCGCGCTCGGGCCGCTCATCGTGACTACGGCGAGGTGCCGCGAGCCGCGAGCGCGCTCAGCCCGAAAACGGGCGCGGATCGAACTCGGCGAGCTTGCCCTCTTCGTGCTGGAGGTTGTCCGCATCGGGCAGCGCGTCCCGCTTCGTGTTCACCATCGGCCACGCCTTGAACTCCGCGGTCTGCACGGACTCGACGAGCTGCTGCGGCCAGCCCGTCGTATCGGCCTCGCCGGGCTGCTTCGCGCCGCTCAGGACGGCGTTGATCTCGATGTACGGCGCCCACTTCTCGGGCAGCTCTTCTTGTTCGAAGATCGCCGTCGTCGGGCACACCGGCTCGCACGCGCCACAGTCGATGCACTCATCGGGGTGGCTGCGAGCTTGGCTCGGTTGTCATCGAGGAAGCGTCGGAACGCCACGCCATCACCGGCACGGCGCGAATCGAACTGCTGCACCATGCGCGCGACGTCCTGCGTGGCATCGATCTGCACGGCAG
>SYFR01000484.1 GCA_005800325.1 Myxococcales bacterium
AGCCCGACGAGCTACCAGGCTGCTCCACCGCGCAGGCGGGACCTTAGTCGGAACGAAGGTCGTGTCAAGCGCGAGGACGCGTGGGATCGATGATCGGAGAATCGGCGCGCGCGCCGCTCACTCGGGCGCGAAGGCGATCGGCAATGAATAGGTCGCGACGCCGACCGGGTAGTCCGCCTTCTTCAGCATGGTGGTGAGGCAGAAGCGAGCGGGCCCCAGCGGATCGGAGTCGGCGAGGCCCGTTACGTCGTGCACCTTCCCGCTCGCGTCGACGTGCACGAGCAGTGTCGCCTCGCCGGCGAGCTTCGGATGCTGGACGAGCACCGACTCGAAGCACGCGCGCAGGTGCGGCCGCATGTGGCGCTGCACCTCGATGGGCGTCGGGTAGATCCCGTCGGGGGGCGCGTCCGAGTGCCGCGCGTCGACGGGCACGGCGGTGAAGAGCTGTGGCGCCGAGCCGTCGGCCGGGGCGCTCGCGCCGTTCGCTGCGAGTCCGGGCGCGGCGGTGCCGTTTGGCGCGGCGGTGCCGTTTGGCGCGGAGGAGTCGCCGGGCGCGGACGCGGCGCTCGTGTTGGCGCTGCCCTTCGAGTCGGGCGTGCAGCCGAGCGAGAGCAGCAGTCCCGCGGCCACGGCCGAAATCGCCGCGAAACCGAGGAACACCGCGGCTTCTTGGAAGCGACGGGGGCGCGCCACGGCGGCAGTCGCCGGCGCGGGCAGAGGCGGCGGTGCGGCCGAGTCGCCGTAGCGCCCGAACTCCTCGAGCGCGGCGATCTGCGGCACGCTCGGTGCCGCGAGCTCGGGCGGCGGAGGCACGGTTCGCCCGCACCTGGTGCAGCGCTTCTCCGGAAGGCCGAGGTCCCACTCGAGCTCCGCGGCGCACGCCAGGCAGGTGTCGTCCACGCGCGAAGTCTACGGCAGCGCGCGCGTACGCACGAAATTCCTGTTCAGCGAGGTGGATGGGGCCGCAGGACGATCCCGGAGCCGAGAGCGACGCTCGCTCGTGGCGATGAATAGAGGAGGGGACGGAAGGCGAGGAGCGCCGGACGCGGCGGGGCTCGTAGTGAAGGCAGCGGGCATGGAAAAATGCGGAGCCTGGGATGGACAAAAGCTCCATCAGGTTCTGGGCACGCGTCCATCAACTTCGAGGAGTATGCTGTGTAACATATTGAAACCATGTGGGCCAAGTGTAGGTTTTGGTGTGGCATAGGGCGTGCTCGGGGCCGCGCCACCATGATTCGCCCCCTCTTTCGCAGCCTCGTCACTTCCGCTCTCGTCGGCCTCTCCGTCCTCGCCGGCGGTTGCTCCGACTATGGCCAGAGCTCGGACAACGTCACCGACGTCAACCACACCGACGTCGAGCGCCAGTCGATCGGGAACTGCTGGCTCTACGCCCAGGCCTCGTGGGTGGAGTCGCTGCACCTGAGCGAGACCGGCGAGAAGTTCGATATCTCGCAGTCGTACTGGACCTACTGGCACTGGTTCGACGAGATTACGCAGGGCGCGCCCGACGAGCTCGAGACGGGCGGCTCGATGTTCACGGCGAACGAGATCATCATGGACCGCGGCCTCATGCAGGAGGCGAAGTTCATCAAGGAGGACTCGGTCAGCGAGATGAGCTCGCGCCAGAAGAGCGCCCTCGACAAGGTCCAGGTGGAGCTCAAGACCGGCCGCCTCAAGAACCGTCAGGACCGCTACAATAAGACGCTCGTCCGCAGCGTCCTCGACGACGCGTGGCAGCTCTCGAGCACCGTGAAGGGTCAGATGACCAAGGCTTTCGGCAAGGGCTACACGAAGACCCTGCAGAACGGCGGCACCACGGCCGGCACGTCCGTCATCGCCGCGAGCAAGTTCGGCGTGTTCTACACCGAGCGCGACACCGATCCGAACGTCGCGACCGAGAAGCACACGACGCTCGACGTCGCCATCGACGAGTGGACGCCCGCGTATTACCCCGCCGGCGACAGCCAGCGCCGCAGCTTTCAGATCCGCGTGCAGCGCGCCCTCCACGATCGGCAGCCGGTCGTCATCACCTGGGACGTCGACTTCAACGCGATGGAGAGCAGCGATCCGGTGCTGCGCGGCTCGTTCAACCTGACCACGCTGGCGAAGAGCGGGCGCCCCGGTCGTCAGGGCGGACACATGACCGTGCTCGAGGACTACGAGATCGAGACGGCGGAGTTCGGTCTGCTCAAGGCCGGCGTCACGCTCGACCCCTCGCTCGCCGAGGACGCGGCCAAGCTCGAGGCGGCCCTCTTGCCGACGAGCACGCTCAAGTTCCTGCGCATCAAGAACTCGTGGGGTGCGTTCCGCGACGATCGCGCCTCGGCCGTGGGCTTCCCGGGCTACCACGATCTGCACGCGGATTACCTCAACGGGCCGATCGCCTGGTGCCCCGACGCGGCGGATCCCAAGAGCGCGACGAGCTGCACCGGCAAGACGAATCCGTGGGACAGCGTCGCGATGCCGCCAGGCTATTGATGCGCGCGTGACCCTCGCTCCCCCGCGAAGGCGGCTTCATCGAAGCTGCCATCTCGCGAGACGACGCCGTGCCTTCGGGTGCGGCGTCGCCGTTTCTTGTCGCAACGCTGGGATGCTCGGGGGACCGCCGGTTCGGCTGCGCTCACGAGAGCTTCTCGCTTGCCGCGCACGTCGAGGGGTGGCACCTCGCCGAGCATGTCGATCACCTATCGCGACGCAGGCGTGGACATCGACGCGGGCGAGGAGCTCGTGCGGCGGATTGGCCCGCTGGCCAAGGCGACGCGCATCGCGGAGGTGCTCGCCGGCGTCGGCGGGTTCGCGAGCCTCGTCGCGGTGCCGGGCGGGCTCGCTGAGCCGGTGCTGGTGAGCGGAACCGACGGCGTCGGCACGAAGCTCGAGGTCGCGTTCGGCACGGGAGTCCACGACTCCGTCGGCATCGATCTCGTCGCGATGTGCGTGAATGACATCGTGACGTGCGGCGCGCGGCCGCTGTTTTTCCTCGATTACTTCGCGGCAGGGAGACTCGAAGTCGACGTCGCCGAGGCGGTGATTCGCGGGATCGCTGAGGGCTGCAAACAGGCGGGGTGCGCGCTCGTCGGCGGCGAGACTGCGGAGCTGCCCGGGATGTACGAGGGCGGAAAATACGATCTCGCCGGGTTCGCGGTTGGCATCGTCGAGAAGCAGAAGATCCTCGACGGCCGCCACATGCAGGCGGGCGACGTGCTCGTCGGCGTGGCGTCGAGCGGCCTGCACTCGAACGGCTACTCGCTCGCGCGGCGCGTGCTGCTCGGCGCCATGGGCCTCGACTATGGCAGCGTCATCGCCGAGCTCGGCGTGACCGTGGGCGAGGCCCTCTTGACCCCGACGCGGATCTACGCGCGCGCTTGTGCCGCCGTGATCGCGGCCTGCGGAGAGGGGCTGCGCGGCTTCGCGCACGTCACCGGCGGCGGCATGCTCGACAACGTGCCGCGGATGTTTCCGGACGAGCTCGCGCCACGGATCCGCCTCGCGAGCTACGAGCGGCCGCGACTCTTCGAGGTGATCGCGAAGGGCGGCCCCGTCGACGAGGCCGAGCTGCGGCGCACCTTCAACCTCGGCGTCGGGCTCGTGGTCGCGGTGGCTCCCGCGCAGGCGGACGCGGCGATCGCGGCGCTCACGCAGACCGGCGAGCGGGCGTGGATCCTGGGGGAAGTGGCGGCCGCGGGCTCGAACGATACGCAGTTCGTGTGAGCGTGACCGCCATGCGACGGAGGCGACCCGTGGGCGAGCGCGTGATGCGACGGAGGCGACCCGTGGGCGAGCGCGTGATGCGACGAAGGTGGCACGAGTGCGAGCGCGAGATGCGACGGAGGCAGGGCGCGTGACGCTCGAGCTCGGCGTGCTCATCTCCGGCCGCGGCTCGAACCTCGGGGCGATCCTCGACGCGACAGCGGAGCGGCGGCTCGACGCGCGCGTGCGCCTCGTGGTGTCGAACCGCGCGGACGCAGCCGGCCTCGAGCGGGCGCGGCTCGCCGGGGTCGCGACGGCGGTCGTCGATCACAAGGCCCACCCCGATCGCGAGAGCTTCGACCGCGCGCTCGTGCGCCTCTTCTGCGCGGCGGGCGTCGATTGGCTGGTCCTCGCGGGCTTCATGCGCATCGTGACGGGGACGCTCTTGTCGGCGTTTCCCGATCGCGTCGTGAACATTCACCCCGCGCTCTTGCCCGCATTTCCCGGCGTCGACGCGCAGGCACAGGCCATCGCCTACGGCGTGCGGGTCACGGGCTGCACGGTGCACCTCGTGAACGAAGGCGTCGACACGGGCCCGATCCTCGCGCAGTCGATCGAGCCCGTGCTGCCGACGGACACGCGCGACACCTTGGCCGCGCGCCTGCTCCCGCGTGAGCACGACCTGCTCGTGCGCGCGCTCGGATGGATCGCCGACGGCCGCCTCACCGTGCACCGTGCTCCGGCGTCGGGCGCTCGGCCCGAGATCGAGCTCCGCGGCGTCGACCCGCTCGTCCGCTGAGCTCCCATCAGGGGCGCTGGCGCTCGCTCAGCGCGGATCGAGCTTTGTGAGCGCCGCGCTCGCGATCGGCGAGAAGGTCGGCTTCGTGCCGACGCGGTAGCTGAGCGCGACCGGGACTTCGTAGCGCCCGAGGACGTACCGCGCCGTGACGTCGACGTTGTCGTTGTTGCTGAGCTCGTTGCACTTGGCGCGCACGTCGGCGGCGTTCGACGGAAGGACCTCGCGGGTCGTCGTCGCGACCTTGACGTCGCCGCACGAGATGAGGCGCGCGAGCCGGGTGCGCTCGCTGGTCGCGGCCGAGCGGTACTTGGCCTCGGCGGCAGCGAGGGCGGCCTTGGTCTTTGCAGCCTCGGCCTTCGCGGCGGCGGTCGCGGCGGCGTCCGCGCCTTAGCCAAGGGCCGAGGCCGCTTGCTCGGCCTTCTCGGCGGCGCTCTTGGCGTTGTCGACGTCCGCGCGCAGGCGCGAGTCGATGACGTCGCTCGCGATCGAGAGCTTCCACGCGACGAGCAACGCGCGCTGACCCTTCTCGAGCGCGTTGTCGTCGAGGAAGCTCGTGAGCTCGGCGCCCGTGACCGAGCCCGTGAACTCGTCGACCTTCACCGTGACTTCGGGAGATTTCGCCGGCAGATCCTGCCTTGAGAGCCCGAGCATGCTGAGCTTCTCTTTGCCCATGTCGCGGTAGACGAGCTTCTCTTTCTCGAAGAGGATGAACACGTTGCCGGCCGCGTGCGCCTGCTCGCCGCTCGGCATCTTCACGAGCTGGAGCGTCAGCGCGTGCGGATGCAGCGACAAGGCGACGGGCGCGCTCTCGACCTTGACGTGGCGGTGGGTCATCGGCTGGACGCGCACCCGAACGCTCTCGAGGTTGGTCTTGCCGCCCAAGAGACCGCTGCTCTCGGCCTTCATCTCGATCACGTTCTTGAGCGGCGTGACGACCAGCTGGCTCGTCTTGCGGTCGACGATGCGCACGGAGTCCTCCCCGAGCGAGAGCTCGTGCGTCTCTTTGGTGTATTCGGTGACGTCGTGCTCGGCGAAGCGCCGCACCGCGGTGACCTTCACGCTGCCGCCGATCTCCGAGGCGTCGATGTCCGCCATCACCGCCGAGTCGCACTCGGCGCGGCCGATCATGCGCACGCTCTCGCCGGGGCGCCACGGCCGCTCGTTGGTCGAGTCCGCCTCGTTGTGCCACTTCGGTGGGAGCACGTTGGCAGGCGCGTTCGCGGGCTTCTCTTTCTCGTAGAAGCCGAGCGCCTTCGTGTCGACCCAGCCGCCGCCCGAGATCCCGTCGGCCTCGACGCGGCAGTACGCGTTGCCTCTCGCGCCCTTCACGGTGACCATCGCCTCGAAGTCGGCGGCGCCGAGCAACAGGCTCGTGCCGTTCTTCGCCTCGACGATCAGGCCGAGGCCGTAATACGGCGAGCGGCCTCGCGTGCTGAAGGTGCCATCTTCACGGATCGGCGCGAGCGTTCGATCGGGAGACGCCGGGTGAAACAGCTGAAAATCGACGATTTTCACCGCGATCCCGCCGGTCGCGACGTCCGTGGCAGGAGCTTTTTCCTCGGCGGCCGCTGCCGTGCCGGTGCCCGCGGGCGCAGCCGAGCCGTCCGCGGCTGCCGCGCTACCCGAGGCGGCGGCACCAGCTTCGCTCGAGGACTTGCAGCCGAAGGCGGCGAACGCGAGGGCAGAAGCGAACAGGGCAATCGGTGCAGACTTCAGGGCCACTCTGCGCCTCTACACGAGACACGCGCACGGCAAAAGGGGGCTCCAGGACCGATCTCACCTGCACCTGATCTGGCCGAGCTCTTCGTTGGCGGCTGCGGTGCCTGCGCAGGTAGAGAAACTACCCTTTCGCGGGCTCCTCGCCGTCCGCCTCGACCTCGGCTCGAGCTCAGGTGAACCTGAGAGCGGTCCGACGCCGCTACTTGAGGACGTTGAGCTTGCCGCCCTCGGTGAGCCCCGCGAAGAAATCGTTGCCCTTGTCGTCGACCACGATGAACGCGGGAAAGTCCGCGAC
>SYFR01000485.1 GCA_005800325.1 Myxococcales bacterium
ACGCGCGTCAAGGTCGTGAAGAACAAGCTCGCTCCACCGTTCCGCGAGTGCGAGTTCGACATCCTCTACGGCAAGGGCATGAGCCGCAGCGGTGACGTGCTCGATCTCGCGTCCGATTGCGGCATCATCGAGAAGAGCGGCTCTTGGTACTCGTTCCAGGGAGAGCGCATCGGCCAGGGCCGCGAGAAGGCGCGCACCCACCTCGAAGAGAATCCCGAGCTGCTCGAGAAGATCGCGGCGCTCGTGCTGAAGAAGCACGAAATTCGAGCGGCCGACGCGCCGCCCGCCGCTCCCGGCGCTCCTGCCATTCCCGGCGCTCCTGTCGCTCCCGAGGCCGAGGCCGAGGCCGCTGCGAACGGCGCGGTCGATGGCATGAACGGCAAGTCGGCAGCACGCCGCCCCCAAGCGCGCGCCTAGTCCTACAGAGCCGAGAGGCTCAGGACTGGAAACGTCCTTCAGGGGCCACGAAGAGAGGAGCCGCACGCCATGCTGTCTGTCTTGCGCATCAAGAACTTCGTCCTCATCAGCGCGCTCGAGCTCGAGCTCGAGCCAGGCTTCAACGTCCTGACCGGTGAGACCGGCGCGGGAAAATCGAGCATCGTCGAGGCGCTGCGACTCGTGCTGGGCGATCGACCCAAGAGCGACGTCGTGCGCGCCGGAGCGGGCGAGGCGGAGGTCGAGGCGCTCTTCGAGGTCGGCGCCTCGGACGTGACGCGTGCGGCGCTCGCTTCGGCGGGCATCGAGGCGCCAGGCGGCGAGGTCGTGGTGCGGCGCGTCGTGAGCGAAAAGGGCCGCTCGCGCGCGTATCTGAACGGCAAGCTCTGCACGCACAAGCAGCTCTCCACCGTGGCGAAGCTCCTCGCGGACGTGACCTCACAGCACGAGAGCGTGCGCCTCATTGAGCCGAGCGAGCACCTCGAGTTTCTCGATCGGCACGCGGAGCTGATCGCGCTGCGGGGCGAACTCGGAGCGAAGGTCGATGAGCTCTCGCGCGCGGACGCCGTGCTCGAGGAGCTGTCGGGCAAATCCATCGAGCGCTCCGAGCGCGAGTCTTTCTTTCGTTACCAGCTCGAGACGATCGACAAGCTGGCGCCGACACCGGGCGAGCTCGAGACGCTCGCGGTGGAGCACGCGCGCTTGAAGCACGGCACGCGCCTCGCGGACGTCACCGGGCGCGCGGCGGCGGCGCTCGACGGCGACGAGGGCCTCGGCGATCGGCTCGGGCGCATCGCCTCCGACCTCGAGCACGCTGCCAGCCTCGACGTGAGCCTGCGCGACGCTGCCGACGAAGCGAGCTCGCTCTGGAATCGCGCGCGAGAGCTCGGCCGCTCGCTCGAGCGCTATGCCGAGCGCATCGAGGTCGACCCCGCGCGCCTCGAGGAGGTGCAGGAGCGAATGTTCAAGCTCGAGCGGCTCGCGCGCCAGCACGGACACACGCTCGACGACGTGCTCGCTGCCCGCGAACGCATCGCGCGAGAGCTCGAGACCCTCGCGGGCGATGATGCACGCATCCCGTTGCTCCTCGCTGCGCGGAGCGACTTGCTCGCCGAGTGCGCTCGTGTCGCGCTCGAGCTCTCGCGGTCGCGGGCGCAGGCGGCGGGCCCGCTCGGGGCCGAGATCGCGCGAGAGCTCGAGGCCCTCGGCATGTGCGCCGCGCGCGTCGAGGTCGGCGTCCAGCGACGCAAGACCTCGGAGGCGGTTGACAGCGACGGCGGTGAAGAGGCGTCGAGCCAGGTGCGCGCGCGACTCGGTGCGCCCACGGTCGACGGGGCTCGCCTCACGCGACAGGGGCTCGATCGCGTCGAGCTCCTGTTCTCCCCGAACCCCGGCGTCGAGCCGCGTCCGCTTCGCGAGGTGGCCTCAGGCGGCGAGCTCTCGCGGGTGCTGCTCGCGCTCAAATGCGTGCTGGCGCGGGCCGGCGCCGAGCGGCTCGCAGGGGTCCAGGTCCTCGACGAGGTCGACGCGGGCCTCGGTGGCGCGGCGGCCGACTGCATCGGACGCGCGATCGAGCAGAGCGCTCAGCACCGCCAGGTTTTGTGCGTCACGCACCTCGCCGGGATCGCCGTCTACGCGGACGCGCAGTTCGTCGTGACGAAGGACATGAGCGGTGCGACGACGACGAGCCACGCGGCTGCGGTGCGTCGTGACGAGCGCGTCGCCGAGGTCGCGCGCATGCTCACCGGCAGGGCGCAGGTCGGCTCGGCGCAACGAGCCGCCCGCGAGCTGCTCGCTCGTGCCCGCCGCGCGCGCGCAGCGTGATCCTCGGCGGCAGGCGAGCTCGCGCGCAGGCGACCTCGCACTCAGGCAAACAGCCAGGGGAACCGATCGCTGTTCTTCAGCGCATGCGGGCGCTTGGTGAGGATCTCGCAGCCGCTCTTCGTGACGACCAGCGTGTGCTCGAACTGCGCCGAGAGCGAGCCGTCGCGCGTCACCGCGGGCCACTGATCCTCGAGCACGTCGATCTCGTAGTTGCCGACGTTGATCATGGGCTCGATCGTGAAGCACATGCCCGCCTTGAGGCGCATGCCGCTGCCCGAGCGGCCGACGTGCGAGACCTGGGGCGCCTCGTGAAAGATGCGGCCGATGCCATGGCCGACGAACGCGCGCACGACCGAGCACCCTTGCCCTTCGGCGAACTCCTGGATGGCAGCGCCGATGTCACCGAGCCGCGCGCCCTCGCGAACCTGCGCGATCGCGAGATCGAGCGAGCGCCGCGCGACCTCGGTCACGTGCTTGGCCTCGGGTGACGGGTCGCCCACGTAGAAGGTCACCGACGTGTCGCCGTGGTAGCCCTCGAGGACGCTGGTCACATCGACGTTGATGATGTCGCCGGGCGCGAGCACTTGCCTCTCGCTCGGGATCCCGTGACACACGACGTGATTGACGGACGTGCACACGCTCTTCGGAAAGCCGTGGTAGTTGAGCGGAGCCGGTCGCGCGCCGCGCTTCAGCGTGTCGTCGTGGACGAAGCGGTTGATGTCCTCCGTCGTCGTGCCGGGGCGGATGAGCTCGTCGACTGCCATGAGCGTCGCGACGGCGACCTGCCCCGCCTTGCGCATCAGCTCGACTTCGCGCGGGCTCTTGATGGTGACGTTGCTCACGGGGTGGCTAGCTCGTCGAAGGTCGCGGCCACGCTCACCGCCTGGTGAACGTCGGCGCTGTCCGCCGTCATGTGCCAATGAAGCTCGGGGCCGTCTTCGCCTCGAAAGCGACGCACGAACCCGACGAAGACGCGTCCCCGTAGCGTGTTTTCGACCGAGCTGACAAGCTCAAATGCCTGGCTCCCCTCGGCGAGGCGAAGCTCGATCGTCGGCTCGACGAGTCCCGCGCGCAGCGGCGGTTGGCCGACCTCGAAGGTGAGCGCGTAGCTCGAGGTCTCGTCCCGCGTGTCGCGCGTCAAGGTCTGCAGACGCATGCGCGCCACGAGCTCGGCCTGGCGGGTTCGCAGCGCGAGCAGCGGGCTCTCGGACGCCGCCACGCCGTCGTGCGACAACCCCACCGCCGCGGGCTCGATCGTGTCATCGAAGAGCCCCTGGAACTCGCCGACCCACGGCTCGAGCGGCGCGGCCGACGACACTGGCGCACGAGGTTCTTCGGCACCGCATGCGGACGCGAGCGCCGCCGCCAGCGCGATAGCCACCGCGCGGAGCGCGCGCCGGACGACCGGAGCTGCCCCACTCAGCGCTGCCGCACGCAGGTTCATGGAGCCCAGCATGGCACGGCCCGGGTGCGCAGACACGCGCCGCTTACCGCTCGAACGGGCGCGATGGACCACCGCCTCGCCCAGGGCCCGCTCGCCCACGGTCCGCTCGCTGCACGGCACGATGTCGGCGCTTCGCCCGGCGCGCGGCACCTTGGTCGCGATCGCGCGAGGTGCTAAGAATCCTGACACCATCGGGGATTCACTCATGCGCATTCAACACCTCGCGACGCTCCTCTCGGCCGGCTTCATCGGACTCGCACTCCTCGCACCCACGTCGGCGGACGGGGCAGCTTCGAGGGGCAAGAAAAAGAGCGAGCCGGCAGCAGAGCCGGTCGCGATCGAGCAGCCCATTCCGCTCGAGCCGCCGGGCCTCGCCTTCGGCAAGAGCCCGAAAGAGGTCAGCCAGATCTATTTCAAGGCGATCGATAAGGACCACGCCGAAGCCTACGCAAACGTCGAGCCGGGCACCGAGCAACGCCGCCTCGACGAGGAGGTGCAGCGCATCAAGGACGCGTTCAAGAAGAGCCTCCTCGTCCTCGACGCCCCGCCGTCGAACCTCGACGGCAGCCTGTTCGTCGGCGAGTTCACCTACAAGAATCAAGAAGCCGCGATGCACACGAGCCGCCAGGGCAAGGCGCGCACGCTGTTCTTCATGCGCGACAAGCTCTGGAAGATCATCGACGTCTACGAGCTCGGGGAGAAAGCCAAGATGGGGCCGACCTTCAAGACCGCCGTCGAGAAGCTCGAGGGCATGACGGGCACCCCGGGTCGCGCGCTCGCTGCGGCCCCGGAGGCCGGGCGACGCTTCGACGAGGTCGACTGGGCCAACGCGACGACGCACCTGCGCGTCATCAAGTGGGGCGACGCCCACGCGGCCGTCGCGTTCGTCGAGCGCGCCACAGAGCAGCGCCTCAGCGAGCTGCGCAGCCACAAGGAGACGCCGCAAGAGGGGCTCGACCCCTCGGTGAAGGGCGTCCTGCGCTGAGCGGGATAGTGGGTCATGGGGGCCTCGCCGGCGTCATGGCAAGCGGGGCTGGGGCCCCGCGCGCAGGCCGCGCCGCGCCGCGGTGCGCGGTGCGAGGTGTTGGGTGGGCCGAGAAGGGTCCAGCTACTAGGCGACGAGGAGCGCGAAGCGGAGCGCGCTCTTGTGCGTGAGCATCGCAGCGACGAAGGCCTACCCGAGGGAGGCGAGCAACGTTCGCGACCCGAGGTCACGCAAGGCGCGAAGCGCCGCGTACACGACGTAGATGAGCCCTTCTCGGCGCAGTAGTGGTAAGCCCGTGCGATGACCGACAAGCCCGACGCAGTTCGGCAGGTGCTGCGTGAGGTGCTCGCGCCCCTCATTCACGCGGACGGCGGCGAGCTCTACCTCGTGCTCGCGACGAAGAAGGAGCTGAAGCTGCATCTCGCGGGCAAGCTCAGCGGCAGCCCGGGCACCCCCGAGGCCGCCGCGCGCATCGTCACCCCAGCGGTACACGCCGTGAGCCCGAAGCTGAAGATCGCCGTGTCGTCCGGCTGGGCGATCCCCACCGGCGCTGAGCGCATCCTCCCCGCGTGAGGCCGGCGCCATGCGGCAGCTGACATGCCTCGGGATCGCGTCGCTCGTCGCCCTGTCGGCCTGCGGCCCCGAGACCGTGGAGGCCGCCTTGGGCTGGCGACCGGGCATCGTGTTGCCGAGCGACCACGAGGGCCCTCGCGGGATGCTCGATCTGCGCGGCCTCGTTCACGCGCACAGCGTCTATTCCCACGACGCCTGCGACAACGCGCCGCGCAACGAGGCGACCTTGGCGCTCAACGTGCCGTGCCTCGAGGACTTCCGCCGCGCGCTCTGCACCGTCGGGCATGACTTCGTGTTCCTCACCGACCACGGCGCCCACTTCGCCGAGTACGAGTTTCCCGACGTTTTGCTCTACGACGAGGCGCGCAAGGACGAGCTGGTCGTGCGCAGCGGCGAGCCCGTCGCCAATTTCGCCGGCTGCGCGGGCGGCGCGCATCGCACGCTGATCCTCGCCGGCACCGAGACCGAGACGATGCCCGTGGGCCTCGAGGGTCACGTCGGCGCGACCCTCGAAGAGCGGGAGGCCGCTTACTCCGGTCGCACGAAAGAGGCCGTCCAGAAGCTGAAAGCGCGAGGCGCCATCACGCTCGTCGCCCACACCGAAGAGTGGTCGGTCGACGAGCTCACCGGGCTCGGCCTCGACGGCTTCGAGATGTTCAACCTCCACGCCAACACGATCCTCGGCGCGGGCGCGGTCCTCTCCCTGCTCGGCAAGCTCAGCTACCCGGACCTGTTGCCCCACCCCGATCTCGCGTTCCTGCCCATCGTGAACGAGGACCCGCGTTACCTCGAGAAGTGGGGCACGGTGCTCGCGCGCGGAGGCCGCCCGGTGACGACGATGGGCACCGACTGCCACCAGAACACGCTGCCGCAGCTCCTGCCCGACGGAGAGCGCATCGACAGCTACCGCCGCATGATGGGCTGGTTCTCGAACCACCTGCTCGTCACCCCCGAGGCCGACGGCAGCTTCGACGACCGGCACCTCAAGCAAGCGCTCGGCGAGGCCAGACTATACGGCGCGTTCGAGATGCTCGGCTACCCCGAGGGCTTCGACTTCTACGCGTCGAGCGGGAGCGACGTTCGCGACATGGGCAGCGAGGTCACGCTCGCGGCAGACACCGCGCTGGTCGTGAAGCGCCCGCGGATCCGCGAGCTGCTCGATCCCTCCCTGCAAGCTCCCTCGGTGCAAGCGCCGGAGCTCACGGTGCGCCTGCTCGTCGCCGTCGAGGGCGGCTTCGAGGTCGTCGCCGAGTCCTCGGAAGAGAGCGTCAGCGAGCTGACCTACGCTCCCACGGCGCCCGGGGCCTACCGCGCCGAGGTCCGCATGCGTCCGCGCCACCTCCGCGGTGAGCTAGCAACGTTCGCCGGCCTCGCCGACGAAGACTTCGTGTGGATCTATTCGAACGCGATCCACGTCGTCATGTAGCGACTGACGCGCGGCGCTCCGAAGCCAGGCCGACGCGCGCCGTCAGCGCTCCTGCGAAACCACTGGCGCCACCGGTGACCGGCGAGCGTGACACGACGTGTCACCGCCGCAAGAGCAAGCGCAGCGCATCCACGTACGCTTGATTGATCGCGACGAACTCGTCGGTGGGCCCCCCGCGGTCGGGATGAAGGCGCTTGGCGAGCGCCCGGAATCGGCGCCGCAGCTCGTCTTCGCTCGCCTGCGGATCGACTCCGAGCACCGCGTAGCAGCTCGTGTCGGCGGCGTTCTCGACGCCAGCGTGCGAGGTCGTCGAGCGGTGCGCGCCGGTGACGATGGTGCCATCGACGATGGTGCCCGCGACGCGCGCGGCGTCCTCGCCGTGTTTCGGCGGTCCAAGCCACGCGGGGCGCGTCCCTGGCGGCACGCTCTCGCGTCTTGGCGTCGCCGGGGCGCGGCTGACGTCATTGATCGGACTTGAGGGTGAGGCGCCGGAGCGGAGCTTGCCGAACACGGCCTGCATTCTCCAGAATGCGCCGGCATCGTGCATGGGCGAGGAGTCGCTCAGCTCGGGCCTTGTCTCGTCGGTGGCGGTCGACAGGCGGGCCATCTCACCTCGCTGAACGGCCCATGGCGGCGGTCCTTGAGGGCGATTCTGCAGCGCGCTCAACTCCCAGCGACGAGGTCACGGAACGCCTCGCGCCCGAGCGCCTCGATCGCGGCAAGACGCCCCAAAAACCTGCGAAAATCCTTGTAGACGACGACACCGCGCGGCCTCAGCTCGTAGTCGGTGAGCCGCGTCGTCGCGAAGCGCACGGCCGCGAGCCGCGCCGCGTCGTAACACCCATCGAGCGCCCCCTGGTCGAGCGGTCGCACCTCGAGGTATCCCGCGGCGAGCGCCCCCACGAGCGCGTGGTCGAGCGTGTCGCCGAAGCACCACGCGAGCATCGTCACCATGAGGTCGAACGGCGGCGAGCCCGCCGACGCGCTCTCGAAATCGAGGATCGCCGCGAGCGACCCCGCCCGCCAGAGGACGTTGTCGCGAAACACGTCGCCGTGGATGACCATCTCCGCTGCGGGCGCGACGCCGCACTCCGCGACCGCGAGCTCCTCCGTGCGACACGACGACGCGCCTTCGCTGCTCGACCGCGCGCCGTGCCCGGCGCTGCGCTCCGACGCCGCAGCAGGCGTGAGCTCGTCGAGCCGCAGCGAGAGCAGTCGGACCGCCTCGAGGTGCTCGCGTCCGAGCTTGCCGTAGTGCCCGGCGGTGAGCCCCTCGAGCCGCCAGCGAAGTTGCTCCGTGCGAAAGCGACTCTCGGGCGCTCCCGCATAGTCCGAGCCCGCTCGATGGATCTTGGCGAGCGCGGCTCCCACGGCGCGCGCGTGAGGCTCGGTCACGCCGCGCTGGCAGATGGCCTCGCCAGAGACGAACGCGAACGCGACGGCCGGCTTGTCGCGATGCGCCGCGACGGTGCCTCCACCTTGCATGGCGAGCGGCGCGGGCGTCGGCACGCCGCGAGCCACGAGGTGCGCGAGCAGGCGGTTCTGCTCGGCGACGGCCGCCATCCCGCTCTCTTCGCACACGCGCACGAAGCGCCGCTCCCCCGAGGCGAGCGTGAAGACGAAGTTCGAGTTGACGCTGCCCGCCTGGATGCTCGCGACGTGCGCGACCTCGAGCCCGTACCGCGCCCCGAGCGCCCGCGCCTCGCCCAAGGTCATGTCCGTGAGGAGTGCCACCTGCGGCTCCGTTTATGCCGGATTTCTCGGGCGCGGACGAGACGCATGATCCATCGCCCGCGACGCGCCGGGCCCTCGACCGGCGGCCTCTTGTGGTGCAGGATTCGTTGCGGCTAGTGTGCCGAATCAGAGATTCGCCACCAAGAAAACACGCACACGACGCAGCGCCGCACTCATGTCAGAAATCGAAGGCAACACGGCAGGGCTCTCTCCGCAGGCGCAGAAGACGCTGGAGCGGCTCTATCGCCGGCGCGTCCCGCTCGAGTCCATCGCCTCGCCCGACCTCATCCGCACGCTGCTCGACGCGACCAAAGAAGCAGGGCGACAGGTCGGCGTGCTCGTCCACCGCTCGGGAGAGATCGACCGCGTCATCGTCGGCGACTCGACCCGGCTCATGCTCCCGGACATCGGTCGCCTCCGCGCGGCACAGGGGCGCTTCCGCGCCCTCCGGCTCGTGCACACGCACCTCTTCGGCGAAGAGCTCACGCGCGACGATTTCCTCGATCTCGTGCGCCTGCGCCTCGACCTCGTGTGCGCGCTGATGCTCAGCCCCGAGGGCGAGCTGCGCCAGCTTCACTACGCCTACAACACGCCCGCGTACCGTGACGGCGAGCCGGCCTACCGCGCCGTCGGCCCGCTCCACCCGAGCCAGCTCACCGTCGACTTCGGCGCGCTCATCTCAGGGCTCGAGGACGAGTTCGCCCGGCAGTCGAAGACCCGCGCCACCGAGGCGAAGGACGGCCGCGCCATCTTGGTGCACGTCGCCGATCGCAAGAAGAAGAACTCCCTCGAGCAGGTCGAGGCGCGCATGCGAGAGCTCGCCGAGCTCGCGCGGACCGCGGGCGTCGCGGTCAAGGACACGTTCGTGCAGATCCGCGACAAGCTCGATCCGAAGTTCGTCGTCGGCAAGGGCAAGCTCGACGAGATCCTCCTGCGCGCGGCCGAGGTCGACGCGAGGACGCTCATCTTCGATCACAACCTCGCGCCGTCGCAGGCGTCCGCCATCTCCAAGACGAGCGATCTGCACGTCATCGACCGCACGCAGCTCATCCTCGACATCTTCGCGCAGCGCGCCGAGTCGGTGGACGGCAAGCTCCAGGTGGAGCTCGCGCAGCTCAAGTATGCGCTGCCGCGCCTCGGGCAAAAGGACGACGCCTTGTCGCGCCTCACCGGCGGCATCGGCGGCCGCGGCCCGGGCGAGACCAAGCTCGAGATCGGCCGGCGGCGCGCGAAAGAGCGCGTGACGCAGCTCGAGACGCGCCTGCGAAAGCTGTCCGAGCAGCGGCGGCAGCGGCGCGCGAAGCGGCGGCGGCAGGACGTGCCGATCGTCAGCATCGTCGGGTACACGAACGCCGGCAAGAGCACGCTCCTCAACACGCTCACCGACTCCTCGGTGCTCGCCGAGAACAAGCTCTTCGCCACCCTCGACACGCGCTCGCGGCGCCTGCGTTTTCCGGACGAGCGCGAGGTCGTGATCACCGACACCGTCGGCTTCATCCGAGACCTGCCGAAGGATCTCTTCGCCGCGTTCCACGCGACCTTCGAGGAGACCGCCGACGCCGATCTCTTGCTCCACGTCGTCGACGCCGGCGACCCCGATCGCGAGCAGCAGATCGCCACGACCGAGAAGCTCCTCGCCGAGCTCGAGCTCGCCGAGATCCCGCGGCTCCTCGTCTACAACAAAGTCGATCTCGTCGTCGACGAAGAGCGCGCGCGCCTCAAATGCGGGCGCGACGATGTGCAGCTCGTGTGCGCCCGCGAGCGGGACACGACGCGCGAGCTGCTCGACAAGATCGCCGAGATCCTCGCGAAACGCTGGGCCGAGGCGCAGCCTTGGACGATGGCCCCAGCGAGCGACGCGGCCGCGGAGGCCGCCGCGGAGGGCGAGCTCGCCGCCGCGGACGACGAGCTCGCGAGCGACGACGACCTTGGTGCGGGCGCTGGCACGGGTGCGGGCACTGGCGCTGGCGCTGGCGCTGGC
>SYFR01000486.1 GCA_005800325.1 Myxococcales bacterium
AGCAGCGCCTCTTGCTCGGGCTCGCTGAGCTCTCGGGCGGCGCGGTTGCAAGCGTCGCCGAGCGGGAGGCCATCGCGAAGCGCGGTGAGGAGCGCATGCTCGGTCGGCGCGAGCACGCGGTGATAGACGGTCTTGTCGGACGCGCGCCACACGGCGACGAACGCGGGCGCGCGCGCGATGATCCGGTCAGGCTCTAGCCCCGCGCGAAGGCTCGGTCTGAGCTCGAAGATCGGATATTCGAGCGCGAACAGCTCGAGGTGCGGGTGGATGCCGAGTCGCGCGCCGGGCCACTGGTCCGGCGGCAGCGCCGTCACGCGCTCGACCGTGAGCGGCGCGACGTCGGCCGCGTCGAACGCGCGCACGAAGGAGAGCTCGAAGCACGCGAGCTCTCGCGCGGGGCCGGCGAGCTCGGGATCGAAGCCGTCGTAGGCTGCGGCGAAGTCGCCCAAGCGCAGGCCGAGATCGCGCAGCGTGTACGAGTCGGGCGGGCACGCGAGCAGGTAGGCGCGCGCGAGAGCCTCGAAGCTCTCGTCGCCGACGAGGTACGCGAGCGCGGGAAAATCTTCGCGGAGCGAGTCGCGGTGCCGCAGCCAGAACTGGTCGCGATAGATCTCGGCCTGCTCGTGCGGGCTCACGCGCTCGTTGCCGGCGACGATGCGCGCCACGGTGTCGCGCACGGCCTCGCACGGGTGCTGCTCGAGCGACTCGAACCGCCGCAGCAGCTCACCGAGCTCGCTCTGCAGCGTCGCGAGCGGTGGCGGCTCAGGCCGCGCGCTCACGCTCGACCTCCGCGCGGATCTGCGCCGCCTTCTTCGCCTCGCCCCACACGACCTCGAGCTCGGGGATCTCGTCGTCCCACTCGACGAGCGTCGAGACCGGGCCGAGCAACCGGCAAGTATGACGGTAGAGGTCCCACACGGTGTCGATCACGAAGTCGCTATGCGTGTCGAGGATGTACGCGCCTTTGTTCGTGTGACCCGCGAGGTGGATCTGAATCACACGCCGGTGCGGGATCGCGTCGAGGTAGGCGCGCGGATCGAAGCCGTGGTTGTAGGCCGAGACGTAGACGTTGTTCACGTCCAGCAGGATCGCGCAGTCCGCCTCTTCGACGACCGCCGAGAGAAACTCCCACTCGGTCATCGTGCTGTCGCGAAACGTCATGTAGCTCGACGTGTTCTCGAGGCCGACCCGCAGCTCGAGAAAGTCCTGCACCTGTCGCACGCGCGCGGCGACGTGGTGCACCGCCTCTTCGGTGTAGGGCAGCGGCAAGAGGTCGTGCAGATCGACCGAGGCGCGATCGAGCGCCGCCGGCGTGCGCGTCCAGCACAGGTGGTCGGTGACCCACGGCGTCTTGGTCACGCGCGTCAGGGCGCGCAGCCGCTCGAGGTAGTCGAAGTCGAGCGGCGTCGAGGCGCCGATCCCGAGCGACACGCCGTGCTGCACGACCGGGTAGCGCTCGAGCGTGCGGGCGAGGTTATCGAGGGGCCGACCGCCGTCGACCATGAAGTTCTCGCTGATGATCTCCAAGAAGTCGAGCGCGGGCCCCGCGCCGAAGATGCTCGCGTAGTGCGGAATACGCAGGCCGATCCCGCAGCCGAGGTCCGGCAGTCCGAGGCGTGGCGTCAGCGGGGAGGTCATGGTGCTCGTCTGGGGGGCGGCGGACGCGAGCCTGAAATGCAACACGCGCGCGGAGCCGATAGTGCCTGGTCACACGAGGTGACTCAAGCCGTCGCGGCGCACGCGCGCGTGAGGTGTCACGAGCTCAGGGCTCGCGACCTGTCGAGGTCACTTGCAGTCGGCAGCCTTGCAGCCGCCCTTGCCCTTGCACTCGTTCTTCGTGGCGCAGTCGTTGCCGCCCTCGACCTTGCAGTTGCCCTTGCCCTTGCACTCGTTCTTGCCCTTGCAGCATTCTTTGGCGGCGGGGGCAGCGGCGTCGGCAACGGCCGTCGCGGCGGCGTCGGTGGCGGCGTCGGTGGCGGCGGCAGTCGCCTCGGGGGCAACGACCTCCGGGGTCGCGGGGGCGCCGCAAGCGGCGAGACCGGCGACGAGGCTAGAGACGGCGGTGAGCGAGAGGGTCTTGTTGAAGTCCATGGTAATTCTCCTTGATGACTAACTAGTTATCGTCGCGGCTAATTCGCGACCGAATTGGCAGCTCGCGCCCTTCGGGTGGCCGCCCACGAGGGGGCGGAGCGCACAGCGCGCGAATTGGGGTTACGACGCCCGGGGTCACCGAAACGGCTCAGGGAATTTCCCCTCGCCCGGTGGCCTCGGTCGTGGCATGTCCCCGTCGGACGTCGCGACAACTCGAAGTTGAACACCCCGAGTCAGCGCGGGCGCATACAAGCACGAGCTTGGCCCATCGGCCAAGCACTTCGTGAGAGGATCTCGCGATCGCTGTGCGGTAGCGGCCCCGTCCGCGCCCTCGTGCTCGCGCTCCTGCTGGCCTGCGGCTCCGCGGCGTGCGAGCGCGAGTCCCCGCGGCAGGCCGAGGGCGCGGGCGCGGCATCGAGCGCACCGCTGGGGGAGCTGGCCACGGCGAGCGCGAGCGCAGCCGGCGCGTCGAACGGGACCGCGGTGCCGGAGGTCGAGCCCCGCGTCGCCGTTGCACCTTCGCCGCGCTGCTCGCCCGAGATGGTGAAGGTCAGCCCCGCGCTCGTGGCAGCGCCCGAGCATGGTGCGGCGGATGCTCTCGAAGAGAGGCGCTGGCTCGCCAGTGCCCTCGCGGAGTCGCCGCGGCCGTACTGCGTCGATCGCTTCGAGGGGACGCTCGTCGACGCGGCGCACGGCGACGCGCTCTCGCCGTACTATCCGCCCTCGAAGCGAGGCGCGGTGCGCGTCCACGAGCAGTGGCGGACGATGCGCCTCGAGGTCGGCGACGAGGAGGCGCGCGCGCTCGGGCTGCCGCTCTTGCCCGCGTGGCAGCGCGTCCGCGAGCCCGTGCTGCGAGCGGCGTCGCGCGAGGGCGTGGTGCCGAACGGACACACGAGCGGGGTCGAGGCCAGGGCGGCTTGCGCGAAGGCGCGCAAGCGCCTGTGCACGCCGAGCGAGTGGCGCATCGCCTGCGGTGGCGCGGACGGCTTCGCGTTTCCGTATGGCGCCGAGTATCGCGCGGGCGCGTGCAACGTGTTTCGCGAGGCGCACCCGGCGGCCGTCCTTCATGGCAACGCGAGCCGCGGGCACGACGATCCGCGCCTCAACACCGTGCGGCATCGCGGGCTGCCGCTCTTGCGGAAGACGGGCGCGACGCGAAGCTGCAAGAGCCGCTGGGGCGACGACGCGATCTACGACATGGTCGGCAACCTCGACGAGTGGCTGGCGCACGACGCGGGCTCGTTCGCCGGGGGCTTCTACGCGCGCAGCACGAAGCTCGGCTGCGATTGGCGAACGACCGCGCACGGCAACGGCTACGCCGACTATTCGACGGGCGTGCGCTGCTGCGCGTCGCTGCCCGACGTCGCGCCGGGCGAGCAGTGACGCGAGCCGCTCCCCGCTGCAACTGCCTCGCCGCGCAACCGCTGCCCCTGCCTCCGCCCGCTCGCCGCTCCCCGCTCCCCGCGGCCACTGCCTCGCCGCGCAACCGCAATCGGCATGCCGCCGGATTGGGGTACGTGCAAACGCAAATGCGGCCTGGCCCTCAGTCGTGCATCACCGTGCGCCAGGCCAAGCCCGAGATGCGAAGTCGAACTCGGCCACACTGCCGGCCGTGGCGAGCGAGCTCGATGCCCTCGACCGCTTCCGAGCACGGAGCACCGGCTACCGCAGCCCGAACCGGGGCCGATCCCCCGATGTCCACGGAACTGCTCCATCTTTAGATGCGCCGGCCCTAGCTCGGGGCTCGCGTACCTCGACGCGGGTGCGACCTTCGACTAAGGCTCCGCCGCGATGAGCGCGCTCGTAGCCAGCCTCACGGTCCTTCCTTACACGCAGTTTCGGAAGAGCCGGCACTTCTACTTGAACTACGACGCCTTCTTCCTCGTCGTGTGCGCGGCGCTCGCTGCAGCGCTGCACGCGGCTCGGTGGCAGGGGCTCACGCAGGCGTGGGAACCGCGCCTTTTGTTGTGGCTGCCGCTCGCGTGCCAGGTGCAAATCCTGTGCAGCGTCTGGATCCATAACGCGACCCACAACAACTTTCCGAGGGCGATCAACCGCGTCGTTGGCGAGCTGTGTGGGCTCGTCGTGCTCACGCGCTTCGCGTCGTGGGAGATCATCCACCAGCGCCACCACAAGTACTCGGACGATCCGGTGTTGGATCCGCACCCGGTGATGGAGGGCTACACGGGATACTGGAAGTTCGCGGCGCGCACGCTCATCTCGGTCGAGCAGCAGCTGCAGACCATGTACTTCGAGATGTACGGCGGCAAGACGCCCGAGAACGTGCGGTTCCAGCGCTATCGCGCCGTCCTGAGCTTCGCGACGATGGCGGTGCTCGCGTACACTTGGCAGCTCGCGCTCGGCGCTCCGGCGTTCTTCATGCTGTTCTTGCCCGCGTCGCTCGTCGGGGTCCTGCACCTATTGCACTTCAACTGGTCGACGCACAACCCGTGGTCGACGACGGGCGCTCACCACCCGGTGAACCTCGATCACGGCTTCTACAAGCTCGGCAATCTCATCTGGCACGGCATCTATTTTCACGGCAACCATCACCAGAACGCGAGCCTCTTCAACCCCTCGAAGATGGAGGCCAGTAAGGCGCTGCCCGTGATCTTGCCGGGCGACTCGACCGACCACTACCCGCGCAAGAAGACGAAGGCGCGGGCCCAAGCGGCCGCATGAGACCGCTCTGTCGCTCTGTACGCTCTGTGTCTCTTTGGTGGCGAATCTCTGATTCGCTCCACTAGGCCGTCGCGCGGAACGTCGCCATGAAGTCGACGAGCGCTTGCACGCTCTCGCGCGGGACGGCGTTGTAGATCGAGGCGCGCAGGCCGCCGGCCGAGCGGTGCCCCTTGAGACCGATGAGGCCGCTCTTCGTGGCCTCTTTCACGAAGCGCTCCTCGAGCTCTTCGGTCGGCAGGCGCCAGACGACGTTCATCGTCGAGCGGCTCGCTCGCTCGACGGGGCACCGGAAGAAGTCCGGATCGGCGTCGAGCGCGGAGTAGAGGAGCGCGGCCTTGTCGACGTTGTGCTTCTCCATCGCCGCGAGCCCGCCGAGGCCCTTCACGTGATCGAGCACGTTGCGCACCATGTAGATCGCGAAGGTGTTCGGCGTGTTGTAGAGCGACTGGTTGTCGGCGTGGGTCGCGTAGCGAAGGATGACGGGGATGTCTTTGCGCGCGGCGAGGACGAGCTCTTTCTTCACCACGACGACGGCGAGTCCCGAGGGCCCGATGTTCTTCTGCGCGCCGGCGTACACCATCGCGTAGGCGTTCATGTCGAAGGGCTTCCACAAGAAGTCGCTCGACATGTCGGCGATGAGCGGCGTCTTGCCGACGTTCGGGACGTAGTGCCACTGCGTGCCGAAGATCGTGTTGTTGGTCGTGTAGTGGACGTACGCGGCCTCGGGATCGAGGGACAGCTCGCTCTCGCTCGGGACGCGCGCGAATTTTCCGTCGACGGACGTGTCGGCCGCGACGCGTGCCGTGCCGATGAGCTTCGCTTCGGCGAGCGCCTTCTGCGACCAGGTGCCGGTGAGGACGTAGTCCGCGCTCTTGCCCGGAAGGAGCAGGTTCATCGCCAGCATCGCGAACTGCAGGCTCGCGCCACCCTGGAGAAACAGCACCGAGTAGTCGTCGCCGATGCCGACGAGCTCGCGCAGGAGCGACTCTGCTTGAAAGTGCACGGCCTCGTAGGCTTTGCCGCGATGGCTGTGCTCGAGCAGGCTCATGCCCGTCCCCTCGAACTCGACCAGCTCGCGCTGCGCGCGCTCGAGCACGGGGAGGGGCAGGGCGGCGGGACCGGCGTTGAAATTGTGGGCACGCTTCATGGCGGCGCACCCTACCAGATCCGGATCGCAAGACGCGACGCGTTCGCTGGCTGCCGAACAGGCCCGCCTGGCGCCTCGTTTTACTCGCGGACGCGGCGTGGGTCGGGTGGCGAGTCACGGTTTCGTACGGCGAGTCCCCGCTACGGGTAGACGAGCCCCACGCGCCAGCCGCCGACCGTGCGCTCGTAGCGCTCGCGCTCGTGCAACCGGTGCGGGCCCTCGCGCCAGAACTCGATGCGCTGCGGAACGAGGAGGTAGCCGCCCCAGCCCTCGGGGCGCGGCGGGCTCACGGCGCCGTGCTCGGTCACGAGCGCCGCGAACCGATGCTCGAGCTCGCTCTTCGACGCGAGCGGCTCGCTCTGCAGCGACGCGAGCGCGGCAAGCTGGCTCTCGTGCGGGCGGGCCGCGAAGTAGGCATCGGACTCGCTCGCGGGGAGGCGCTCCGTCGTGCCCTCGATGCGCACCTGCTCATGCAGGCTCTTCCAGTGCACGCAGAGCGCTGCGCGTGGATTGTGCGCGAGCTCCCGGCCCTTCTGGCTCGCGTAGTTGGTGAAGAAGCGAAAGCCTCGTGCATCGACGCCGCGGATGAGGACGACGCGCGCCGAGGGCTGCCCGTTCGCGTCGACCGTGGCGAGCACCGCAGCCTCGGGCACGTCGGGCTCCGCCGTGACGGCGCGCGCGAGCGCCTCGACGAAGCGCGCGATCGGCTCGATTGTCATGGTTTCGCGAACGACGCCACGAGCTTGTCGAAGTCGGCGCGCGCGGCGAGCACGGTCTTTTTGGGACCGGTGACCTTGAAGAAGTACGCCTGCCCGGCGTCGACCGCCGCGATCGCCGAGAGCATCGCGTAGTCGGGCTTCGGCTCGCCGCTGCCGCCCATCATCGGACCGGCGCCGAAGGTCCCCTCGAGCTCGACGATGGTGACCTCGACGCTGTTCACGGTCTTCTTGTCGAGCTTGGCCTTGGCGCCGCCGAACTGGCCTTCCCAGCGCTGCACGTTCGCGTCCGGGCTCCCGCCCGCGAGGCTCACGCTGCACTCCGCGTCTTCGCTGTCGCCGGCCGCCTTCGCGATCTTGTAGGTCGCCTTGCGCATCGGGCTCGGGTTCGGCGCCTCGGTCCATGCGTCGGGCTTGGTCCAGGCGAGGGCCTCGTGGCCACGCGGGGCGGGTGCCGGCGCGGCGCTCGTCGGGTGCGGAGCGGGCGCCTTTGCATCGGGCGCGGGTGCCGCGGCAGACCGAGCCGGCGGGGTCGCGGGCGCTGGCTCGCTCGGCTTGTCGCACGCGAACGGGAGCGCGGCCGCACCGAGGAGCGCGGCGCCGAGCGCGACGTGGGTGAGAGAGAGCTTCGATTGGTTCTTTCCGGACATGAGGTTCACTCGCTCGCTACGAAATGAATTTCGCGATGATCTCGTTCATGATCTCGCGCGTGCCGCCACCGATCGGGTAGAGCCGCGCGTCGCGGTACATGCGCTCGACGACGCTCTCGCGCATGAAGCCGTACCCGCCGAAGAGCTGCACGGCCGCGTCGCAGACGAAGGTGCACATATCGGTCGCGGTGTTCTTCGCCATCGCGGCGTGCGCTGGCGTCGCCTGAGCGCGAAGGTGGCGCGCGAGCACGTCGTGAAAGATCGCGCGCGCGGCGGCGATCCGCGTCGCCATCTCGGCGAGCTTGTGGCGCGTGACCTGAAACCCGCCGAGCTGCCGACCGAACACGCTGCGCTCGCGCGTGTAGTTCACCGCAGCCGCGAACGAGGCCATCGCGATCGCGACGCAGCTCTGCGCGAGCGCGAGCCGCTCGGCGACGAAGTTCTGCATGATGGGCACGAAGCCCTGGTTCTCTTCGCCGATGAGGTTCGCGAAAGGGACGCGGCACTCGTCGAACGTGAGCTCGGCCGTGTCCGACGCCCACCACCCGGTCTTCTTCAGCTTCTTCGAGACGCTGAAGCCGGGCGTGCCACGCTCGATTACGAGGAGCGAGATCCCCCCGTGGCCGGGGCCGCCCGTCCGCACCGCAGTCGTCACGAAATCGGCGCGGCAGCCGGAGGTGATGAACGTCTTCTGGCCCGTGACGACGAAGCCGTCGCCGTCACGGACGGCGCGCGTCGTGAGGGCGGCCACGTCGCTGCCGCAGCCGGGCTCGGTGATCGCGAGGGCCGCGATCTTTTCGCCGCGAATGACGGGCGGGAGAAACTGCGCTCGCTGCTCCTCGGTGCCGAACGCCAAAATTGGCGGCAGGGCGATCCCGTGGCTGCCGAGGCCCGCGGCGACCCCGGCGGAGAGGCCGTGGACGATCATCTCCTCGGCGGCAGCGAGGGCGTGGGACAGATCGCCACCGCCGCCGCCGTATGCCTCGGGGTACCCGACGCCCAAGAGCCCGGCCGCCGCGAGCTTGCCGTAGAGCTCGCGCGGAAACTCCTCGGCCTCGTCCCATGCGTGCGCGTGCGGGGCGATCTCGCCCAGGGCGAAGCGGCGCATCTCGGCGCGCAACGCGGCGTGCACGTCAGTCTCGTAAAGCGGGGAGGGAAACATCCCGGCGGCCCTTAGGATTTGCGCGGCGTTCTCGTGCGTCGTCGATCGACCGATCGACGTTCAGCCGCCTCACCCACCCGTGCTTGGCGGCTGTGCGGGCGCGCCGGCCGCGACCTGACTTCCGTCGGGGTTCAGGCGCGGCAAGAGCTGCATCTTGCCGTCCGGGCCCGCCACGGGGACGAGCCCCTGGGGCAAGAGCGCCGCTGGCGCGAGGCTCACGGGCTTCGCGATCTCGATCGCATGCGGCTCGGCCAGCTCGGCACAGCCGGTAGCGAACAGCCCCAGCGTCATGCCCAGCGTCATACCGAGCGTCATACCCAGCGGAGTGAGGGTGGTGGCCTTCGACATCGCGCGGACGAGACTAGTGCCTCGATTCCTCGGAATCGAGGACCAAGTAACGCGATGGGCCGAGTCGACCAAGGCGCAGGAAGCGTGACACACGAGGAGCCGCGCGCGCGCCTCACGCGAGCGCCCATCACGCGAGCGCCCATCACGCGAGCGCCCATCACGCGAGCGCAAGCGCCCACGAGCCGATGACCAGCGTCGCGGCCGCGGCGCCGAGCGCCAGCTGCGGCAGCCGACCCGGCGGGGCGAGCGTCGGCTCGCCTTGCGTCGCGCCGCTCTGGTTGACGATGGCTCCGACGGGCACGCCGAGCAGGAGCCCGAGCGCGAGACCGAAGCCGTGCGCGCCGAGGTCGGAGTCGGGGCTTGCGCCGAGGGAGCCGAGCAGCGCGAGGCCGCCGACCACGGGCCCGACCCGCTCGACGAAGCGCCGCATGCGAGGCACGGGCTCGCGACGCTGCTTCAAGAGCCGCCGCACGAGCTCGACCCCGACGAGCAGGCCAATCGTCGCGAAGACGGCGGTCGAAGCGCCGATCGAGCGGTGCGGCGCCGAGTGTGCGGCCGCGTAGTAGACGGCGTTGGCGGCGTTGCCGAGCGCGCCGGCGACGGCCGTAGCGAGGAGCGCGCCGCCGGGGCCGATGCGTCGCGCGAGCGCCGTACCGAAGATCGTGCCGCTCACCGCGTTGCCGAGGACGTGCTGCGCGTCGCCGTGCAGCGTGAGCGCGGTCACCATGCGCCACGGCTCGGTGAGCACGAGCATCGAGTCGGCGCGACCGCGCGCGAGCCATGCGCCCATCTCGCCCGGCACGGCGACGCGCAGGACGTGAAACATCGTGAGCGCGGCGAAGGCGACGAGCACCGCGATCGAGCGTGCGTGGCGCGGGACATCCTTCACCCGCGGCGGGGGCCATGCCGCGTTCTCGCGCTCGTAGGTCGCTATGGCCGCGAGCGCGGCGTCGCGCGCGGCGAGGTCGAGCTCGAGGACCCAGCCGTCCGCCGAGTACGCGAGCGTGTAGCCGATCTGCTGCGACTCGAGCACGAGACCGAGCTCGCGCCCACGCTTCTTGCTGCTGACGCGCAAGCTGACGCGCAAGCCGACGCGCGCTGGCTCTCGGTTCTCGACTCGCGGCATGGCGAGCTCGGCGAGCGTCGGGACGCTCACCCCGTCATCGAGGTTCGACACGGCCGGAACTTTGGGACGCGCGTCATCGCTGTCAACCGGCTGCGAGACGCGCGGCGTGGGCTCCGGCCGAGAGCTCCCGGTCATGCCTCGACCCTGGCGGCTTGGCTCACTCGGCGCGTATGACGCGGACGGCGCCACCCTCGATCTCGAGCACCGCCGGGCGCCCGCCGTAGGCCTTGGCCATCCCGACGTCGATCCGCCATACGCGCTCGTCGCACGCCGAGTTGATGGTCTTTTGCACGGAGTGGCCGACGACCATGCGCTTGGCGCCGAGGAGCTTCAGCGTCTCGCCGAGCTTCTCGCAGTCGGCTGCGTCGGTGTCGCTCGAGAAGTGGCGGCTCCACACCGGGCCGTCGTCGAGCGCGACGACGCGCGCGCCCTTCGGCGAATGGCCCGCGAGCCACGCGGCGACCTCCTGGTTCATGGCCTCGACCTCGCCCGCATATTGGGGCAGCACGCCTCCGTGCGCGAACACGGTGTCCTCGACGATCGCGACGACGGGGTGGTTCGCGAGGCGCCGCGCATAACTGCCGCCGGGCAAGAGGGCGCGCGCGCGGAGTCGCGCCTCGCTCGGAAAGCGCTCGAGCCCCGGAGGCGAGCCGCCCTCATCGTGCGCGTCGTCGAAGTCGACGAGTCCGCGCGGCGTCACGTAGCGAAAATCGCCCGCGGCGTTCATCAGCTCGTGGTTGCCGTTGAGCGTGAGCAATCTGCCGCCCGCGCGCTCGGCCTCGGTCGCGAGCCGCTCGAGCAGATCGAGGATCGCCTGCTCGTCGTCGCCGCGATCGAGGACGTCGCCGGTCTGGACGGCGAAGGTCTTGCCGCCGCTCCAGCGGTCCTGTTCGTCGAGCACGCGGGCGAGGCGCAGGGCGGCGCGGGTGGCCCCGAGATCGCCGTGAAGATCGCCGATCGCGACGATCCGCTCCTTGGTGGCGTAGCGCGTCGCGACCGCCGGCGGAGCCACGCTCGGGGAGCGCGCTCCGGAGCTCGGTGCCGGCGGGGCGCTCGCGGTCCTGTCGCTGCGCGCCGCTCCCTCGGCCTTGGGGTCGTGCTTCGCCGGGGTCGACTCGCACCCCGCGAGCGCCGCGGCTCCCGTCACGAGCGCGAGGCACAGGGTCGCCGCGCGGGAGCTCACGCGTCCTCGGGTCGCGCTGCGGCCGCGGCGGGCAGCTGCTTGCGTCCGCCGTGGCCGCCGTCCTCGAGGTACCGACCCGCGTCGTCGGCGGTGAACTCGAACGAGAGCTGCCGCACGGCGGTGCCGTCCTCGCGCGCGACCTCCTCGACGCCGACGAGCACGCTCCCGCCATCGGCGAGCGCACCGAAGAGTAGCTCGTCTCCGAGCCGGCGCGTGAGCTCCGCCTCGAGCACGCGCGCGAGCGGGCGTGCACCCATGAGCTTGTCGAAGCCCTTCTCGGCGAGGTAGGCGCGCGCCATCGGCAGGACCGTGATCGTGACCTTGCGCTCCTTGAGCTGCGCCGCGAGCTCCCGCAGGAACTTCTCGACGATCTGCCCCATGGCCGCCGGCGAGAGCGGCTTGAAGCGGATCCGCGCGTCGAGGCGGTTGCGGAACTCGGGGCTGAAGCTGGCCTTGAAGGCGCGGTCCTCGTCGCCCGTGTTCACCTCGCGCTCCCCGAAGCCGACGCGCGCTTGCTC
>SYFR01000487.1 GCA_005800325.1 Myxococcales bacterium
CCACCCTCGAGCTCGCCACCCTCGAGCTCGCCACCCTCGAGCTCGCCACCCTCGAGCTCGCCAGCTCCCAGCTCGTCGCGCACCGCCTCGCCCCGACCCACGACCCCGCGCTCGGCGAGGGACGCGTAGTCGCCCCCGCGCGTGACGATCACGGGATCGACGAGGGCGAGCCCCACCGCGCGCGCCGCGCGCTCGACGCTGCGCGTGGTCGCGACGTCCTCGAGCGAAGGATCGGGCCGGCCGCTCGGGTGGTTGTGCGCGAGCACGAAGGCGCTGCCGCCAAGCCGCAGCGCGGCACGGAGGATCTCGCCGGGCGCGACGACGAGCGAGTGCGCCCCGCCGTGCGCGACGCGCCGCACACCGACGAGGCCATTGTTGCCGTCGAGCGACAGCACCCACATCTCTTCGTGCTCGAGGGCTCCGAGCCGAGGCGTGAGAAACGCGGCGACCGCCTCGGGCGTGCCGAGCGGCTCGCGGGGCCTCGCGCGGCGGACCGCGATGCGCCTCCCGACCTCGAGCGTCGCGGCGAGCCTCAGCGCTCGAGCGGTGCCCACGCCCGAGATCGCGGCGAACGCCTCGGGGCCGAACGAGCCGAGGCGCTCGAGCCCCCCGCAGTCGGCGAGCACCCGCTCTGCCACCGCGAGCGGCCCCTCGCCGCGCGCTCCTTTGCCGAGCAGCACGCCGAGCAGCATGCGGTCATCGAGCCGCTCCACGCCGTCGACGACTGCGACCGCGCGAACGTCCTCTTCTTGCGTCCATGCCATGGCCATGCGCGTCACTCGAGCAAGCGCCGCGCCAGCAGAATTTGCCGTATTTTCCGGGATATTTCGTGTTCGCAGGGTGGCGGCCGCCGGCGGACGAGTGGCGGACCGCCGCCCGCCGAGCTGCCGCGGAACCTTGAGCGCATCCCGCGAGCCGCCGCTCTCATCGGACCGCCCCCGGGGCTTGCGCTCGAAGCGGCATCGGACCACGGTGTGCGCGATGGCACAGGGTAAGAACGCGCGGTCAGCCGAGGCGGCGGGCAGCGGCCCCGGAGAAGTAGAGCCTCCGGTCTCGTTCGAAGTGTCCGCCGAGCGGCTCACCGAGATCGTGCGGCAGCTCGAGGGCGGCGAGCTCGCGCTCGAGGCGTCGCTCAAGCTCTTCGAGGAGGGCGTCACCGTCGCGCGCGCGGCGCAAGAACGGCTCGAGCAGGCGGAGCGCCGGGTCGAAGAGCTGCTCGGGCTCGACGCCCAGGGCGCCCCGGAAAAGCGCACGATCGAGTGAACGTCGGCTCGCGGTTCGGTGGGCGCGCGGGCGGGGCGCGAGGCTCGGCGTGCATCGCGACGACGCACACGGAGGCGACGTGACGAGCCCGGCGACCGCCGCTTTCATCATCATCGGCAACGAGCTGTTGAGCGGCAAAATTGCCGACGAGAACCTCGTCGTGCTCGCGCGCACGCTGCGCCGCTGCGGCACGGTGCTCGATCGCGTGGTGATGGTGCCCGACGATCGCGCCACGATCGCCCGCGAGGTCGCGCAGCTGTCGTCGAGCCGCGACGTCGTCTTCACGAGCGGCGGGATCGGACCGACGCACGACGATGTCACCATCGACGCCGTGGCCGAGGCATTCGGCGCGCAGCTGGAGCGCTCCCCCGAGCTCGAGGCGCTGCTGCGCGCATACTACCGCGAGCGGATCACCGACGATCACCTGCTCATGACGCGCGTACCCGTGGGCGCGCGCCTGGTCGCCACGCCGGAGATGCCCTGGCCCACTGTCGTGATGAAGAACGTGTGGGTGCTGCCCGGGATCCCCGAGATCTTCGCGATGAAGATGCCCGTCGTGCTCGCCGAGCTCGGGGGCGGCCGCGCGTTCGTGAGCGTCGCCCTCCATACGATGCTCGACGAGGGACACCTGAAGGCGATGCTCGATCGCGTCGTCGCCAGCCACCCCGAGGTCGAGGTCGGCTCTTATCCGAAGTGGCGCGACCCCCGCTACCGCACGAAAATCACCTTCGACTGCCGCGACGCCGACGCCGCCCACCGCGCCCGCGATGCCCTCGCAGCGCTGCTGCCGGCGAGCGAGCTCGTCGACGTCGAGGAGTGAGCCAGTTGCCGGCCCACCGCCCTCACGTCGCAGTGCCCTAGCGAACGTCGAAGCGAACCGCACCGCGGCGCCCGAGGCCGCCGACGAGCAACACGCCATCGGGCGCGCTCGGCATCGGCAACACGAGCCCATCGCCACGCTCGGTCCACACGACGCGCGCGTGGATCGCCGCGGCGTCGCCTGCCGCGTTGCTCACGAGCGAGAGCCACGCGACCTCGCTCCCGTCGGGCGAGTGGCCGAGCGCGTGTCGAGCCCCGGCGAGCGCCGCCTGCGCCAAGATCCGCACCTCGCGATCGGCGTCGAGCTCCGCCGCCAGCGTGAGCGTCGCCTCGCGCATTGCCGAGGTCCGCAACGACAGCGCCCGCACGATCGCCCTCCTGACGCTCACCTCGGTCTCGCTGCGATACGCCGCGGCGAGCCGCGAGACCGCGTCGGTCTCCGGGCTCTCGCCCAGCCCGAGCGCGACGTGCGCGCGGATCGCGGGCTCGCTGCCGACGAGCAACGCCGCGATGCGCGAGCGCAGCGGCTTCGGATCCCGCGTCGCGAGGCGATACGCGGCGAGCGGTGCGTTCGCGGCGCCGCCCTCGACCCAGCCGAGCAAGACCGAGCTCGCCACGCCCTCCGCGGGCTCGAGCAACGCCCCCGACGTGGCCGCGAGCGTGGCCGAGGTCGTGAACCCGCGCGCGAGCTCAGGATCCGTCTTCGCGTCGGGCAGAGGGGCACGCGCTTCCTGCTCGAGCAGCGAACCAAGCTCGGCGCGCGCCGCAGGTCCGAGCACCCACGCCGCGAGCGCTCCGGCGTGCAAGAGCTCGTTCTTCCCCGACTTCACGAGCTCGGCCACGGTGCGCCTGTTCAACAGCGCGAGCCCGTACGCCGCGACCGCGCGATCGGCCGCGTCGCTGGACGCCTCGGCCTTCGCCAGCGCTTCCTCGAGGCCGAGCACCGCCTCGCGCAGCGTGAGCCAGCGGGCGATCCCAACGCGCAGCATCATCCGCCGCGCCGCCCCCTCGGTCGATCCGAGCGCGGCCGCGATCGCGCTCCCCGCGAGCGGCCCCGGCGTGCGCACCAACCCGAAGCCCGCGACCACCGCGAGCTCGGGCTCGGACAAGAGCTTGGTGAGCGCCGGGACCGCGTCCTCGGTCCCGAGCCGCGCGAGCAGCTC
>SYFR01000488.1 GCA_005800325.1 Myxococcales bacterium
CACGCCGGCTTCGGCCTCGGCCTCGAGCGGCTCGTCACCTACGTGTGCGGGCTCGGCAATATTCGCGACGCCATTCCCTATCCGCGCACTCCCGGCAGCGCCACGTTCTGAACGCCAGCGCTTGCCAAAGATCGCCTCCTCGGGCATCTTCCCGACCCGCTTTCGCTCGCGAGAGCTTGGAGAGGTGGCCGAGTGGCTGAAGGCACACGCTTGCTAAGCGTGCGTAGGGTAACTCCTACCGCGGGTTCAAATCCCGCCCTCTCCGCTGCGAATCACGCCGCACGCCGCTGAGCCCGCGCAGCGCGCGGCTCGGCTCATGCGTGGCCGAGGCGTTCGCGTGAGGCGACGGACCCCGGGCATCACCGAAGCGTCACTGGCGCGGGCGGGCGCAGCACGTTCGAGAGCCACAGCGAAGCGCTCGCGCAGGTCGCTGCCGCGCGGGCGGGCTTGCTCGGCTCGCGCCGATACGGGCCCGCGACGAAGGCGAGCCTTTCTTCCGAGCGCCCCCACGCGAGCGGTCCTAGCTCCGGTCGCAGCGAGCACGCGGCGAGCTTCTTAGCGACGGCTCGCTCGGCCTCACGCGCCTCGCTGGCGTCGTCGAAGCGTACGAGCCACGCGACCGCAAACTCCTTGCGGCCGACGCTCGCGCGCTCGAACACGACGAAGCGATCGCCGCCCCACCCCGCCGCAGCATTGGCCGCTTCGCTCGGGGTCATCCACTCTTCGAAGGCGACGCGCAGTCCCTGCTCGCCCGCGCTGTCGCCGTCGAGTCGCTGCCAGCCCTCGCCGAGCGCCGCGCTCTCGGGCTCATGCACGTCGAGCGCCGGCTCGTGCGCGTCGTATTTCTCGAGGTGCAGGATCTGCTCGGTCGTCGCCGGCGGTGCCGCCCACGCGCGGTCGACCTCGGCCCAGCCTCCGCGCTGCCGCAGCGCCTGCACGAAGCGAAAGCCGTCGATGTACGGCGCCACGAGCGACAACTGCAGCGACCGCGGTGTCGTCGCGCCCGTCGTCGAGAGCGCCATCGACACCATCATGCCGAGGCGCAGCTGCTCGGCGTCAGCGCGAAACGCCGAGCCCATCGCCACGTCGAGCATCGCGCTCGTGGCGTCCCCCTCGGCGAGGCAGCTCGTGGCAGCGAGCCGGTCGAGTTCGCCGGGGCGATACGCGAGCCGCGCGCCGAGGTCGTAGTGCTGATCCTGAAGCGCGTGCACCAGCTCATGGGCCAAGGTCTCGCGCCGCGCGCCGGGATCGAGGTCGTCCACCAGGTACATCCGATCTGCGTCGGGGTCGTAGAAGCCCGCGATGTTCGTCTCCACCATCGCGAACACGCCCTCGACGAACGGATAGTCCGCGGGCGTGAGGCCGAGCGCCGCGAAGAACTCGCCCTGGGCCGCGAGCACACGCTCGGGGAGATCGCGCTTGGTCTTCTCGACGATGAGGCGGATCCCCTCGCGGCGTGAGACCTCGCCGCCGGCGACGGCACCCCGGGCCGCGAGCTCGCGCGTCGCGCTCACTTGGGCGAGGGCAACCGCGATCGCCGCGGCCGCCTCCGAGGTCGCCTCGTCCGCGTGCCGGCTCGCCCCGTCCGCGTGCGCCTTCGCCGGATCGCTCGTCGCCGCCGTGCCTCGGGCGCGCTCGCGGCTTGCGGTCCCGGTCGGCCCGAGGGCGACATCGCCGAGCCCCGCCGCGCTCTTGGCGCGCTCGCTCGACGGCCGGAGCCCGCACGCCGCCGTCGACGACACGAGGGCCGCGAGGAGCCAGCGCCGCTTGGCCATCAGTCGTTCCCAGGGACGTCGGCGGCCGCGCGAATCGCGTCGATCGCGACACGGTAGTCCGCGACGCGCTCCGCCAAGGTCGCCTCGGCGCCGCGCGTGTTCGCTCCATACACGGCCGACCCCGCGACGAGCACGTTGGCGCCCGCCCTGCGCGCCGCCGCCGCCGGCGCCCGCGTGATCCCGCCGTCGACCTCGAGGTCGGCCGCGAGCTTGCGGCGCTCGAGCTCGCCCTTGAGCCACGTCAGCTTCGGCAGCACACTACCGAGGAACGGCTGACCGCCGAAGCCCGGATTGACCGTCATCACGAGGAAGAGATCGGCGCAGTCGAGCACGTAGCGGACGCTCTCTTCGGGCGTGTGCGGATTGAGCGCCACGCCTGCGCGCGCGCCGAGCTGCCGGATCTGCCGCAGCGTGCGCTCGAGGTGCGTCGAGGCCTCGGCGTGCACGGTCACGACGTCCGCGCCAGCCGCGACGAACTCCTCCACGTAGCGCTCGGGCTCGACGATCATCAAGTGCACGTCGACCGGGAGCTTCGTGGCCGCGCGCACCGCCCTCACCACCAGCGGACCGATCGTGAGGTTCGGGACGAAGCGGCCATCCATCACGTCGACGTGGATCCAGTCGGCGCCCGCCGCCTCGACGGCCTGTAGCTCCATCGCCAGTCGACCGAAGTCTGCCGACAGAATCGAAGGGGCAATTCGCGTTTCCGGCATGCGCGTTCTTCTAGTGTGGCGAAGCAGAGATTCGCCACCAAATTAGCACCGCGTCCGCGAGTCGAAATGAGCCGCAGGGCGACGACTTCGCTCGCCCTCGCCGCGATCGGGGGCGAGCGAACTTGTCAGCGAATTTCGGACTCAGGGCACGAGCGAAGTCGGCGAGCCTTGGGTAGCCCGGCTCGAGGTCGCGCCATCGTCGTGCGGTGCCGCGCAGGTCACCCGCGGCCCGCGTCTTGCGCGCGATCAACGACGCCGAAGTTCGCGCTTTGGTCTTCCCGTCGAGGCGTGCTATCCGAGCGCCCGCCGCGGCGCCCCCGCGCCCCGCGAACGCCGCCGATGACCGCTCCCCCGTTCACCACGCGCCAGCTCGAGAAGGGTGACTACGACCAGATCGTGCGGATCATCGACAAGTGGTGGGGTGGTCCGACCAGTGCCCTCGCCCACCCCTTGTTCTTCTACGAGCTCGGCGAGCTGGCGCGCGTCGTCGTCCACGAGGGCGCCCTCGTCGGCTTCTTGTTCGGGTTCATCGCGCCCGCGGGTCCGACGGGCTACGTCCACCTCGTCGGCATCGATCCCGAGTTCCGGCGCCGCAACGTCGGCACGCGCCTCTACGCCTCGTTCGAGGAGGCCTGTCGGCTCGCGGGCTGCTCGCGGCTGAAGGCCATCACGACGCTCGCCAACGACGGCTCGGTACACTTCCACGAGGCGCTCGGCTGGACGGCAGAAGAGCACGGAGACTACGCGGGCCCGGGCCGCGCGCGGCTCGTCTTCACGAAGGCGATCGCCGCCGACGCGAGCGAGGGACGCCGATGACCGCACGCGACGACGTGACCGCACGCGACGACGTGACCGCACGCGACGACGTGACCGCACGCGACGACGTGACCGCACGCGACGACGACGCCCTGCGCGGCGGTGCTCTCTTTGCCGCGCTCGAGCCGGAGGTCGCCGAGGCCCTGATCGCCCGACTCACCCGCCGCTCGTTCACGGCCGGCGAGACCGTGTTCCGCGAGGGCGACAGCGGTCACTCGCTGTTCATCGTGCTCGAGGGCGAGATCGAGCTCGTCCGCGTGGCGGCGAGCGGCGAGCTCCTCCATTCCGTGACGTTCGCGCCGGGCACCTGGTTCGGGGAGGTGGCGCTGCTCGGCGTGACGACGCGAGCCATCCTGGCCCGCGCGCGCACCGATGCCCGCCTCGCCGAGCTCGGCTCACGCCAGCTGCACGAACTCTACCGCGCCGATCCGCGGGCGTACGCGCTCCTCGCGATGAACCTCGCGCGCGGCCTCGCGCGTAAGTTGCAGCAGTCGGAGGGCCGCCTCGCGGGCGTGCTCGCGGCCACCGGGCACCGCGCCGCTCCGCTGCGGGCCGAATAGCTCGAGCGCGGCGACTCCGCGTTTCGCCGCCTAGTTCTAGCGAGCGGCGTGCGACGCGGCGGTCAGTCCCCGTCGGTGGCGCGGCCGAGCACTTTGCACATGCCGCCCGCCCCGGCAGGGCCATGGGCATAGACGAGGCTCTTTCCCTTTTGCGGCCGGGAACGCACGTAGAGCGCGCCTCCAGGCCCCGGTCGCTCGAGGATGGCACCGAGCGCCTGGGGCCGGTCCAGCGGTAGCTCCTCGACCACGACGATGACGTTCGCGCCGTCGCGGTCGACCGCGAAGATCGACGGACGCCGATGCGTGGGCGCGTCGGCGGCACAGCTCGAGCCTTCGGTGCGCATCGCGAACGCCAGCTCGCCAGGGCCCATCACCGGCACACCCGCCTGCCAGCGCAGCCTCCGATCTCCGGCCTCCCCGACGACCACGTCGAGGCACGAGCAGCGCGCGTCCGGCTTGTCGGTCTTGGGCATCATCAAGTCGTGGCGCACGCCGCGCAGCGTGGTCGCCTTGCCGCCCACCTGCTGCGGCGCCTTGCCAAACAGCGACTCGACATCGCGCCACGCCGTCGTCCGCGCCGTCTCGTCCCTGACCCAGTCCTTCTCGTCGTAGACGTCGACCTGCCGCGCGCAGCCCGTCCCGAGCCCGGCAGCCATCACGAGCCACGCGACGCCCACCCACGTCGAAGCCCTCGTTCCCGTCCTAGGTTGCCGCGAAAAGACCGAAGCTCGCATCGCGCGTCGAGCTTCGCACCTCGGGCCGGGGCGCGGCAAGTTCGCGGGTCGTCTCGTGCGGTGCATCCGAGATTCGCCAGCGAACGAGCTCGCGTCCGGGTCGGCGATCGCGTCGGGAGAAATTTCTCACGCATCTGCCGCTCGTCCGTTAGGCTGCCGTAGGCGCCTTGAACTCGAGTCTTTTCCCCTTGTGTGTCGCGGCTGCTCTTGGCGCATGTCGAGCCGACGAATCCGCCAGGCCACCGAACACCTCGGGAGTCCCCGCCACCTCGGGAGCCAACGCCAGCTCGGGCGGCAACGCCACCACAGGAGCCAGCGGAGGCGCGGGGCAAGGCGGATCGGGTGGCGACGGAAGCGGGGGCGACACCTCCAACTACGGTGAGGATGGTCCCGCGTGCTACGCCTGTGTGATTGCCCTCGAGGAGGGCAGTTGCGCCGCTGAGTTCGCCGTCTGCCGCGAACACACGGGCTGCATCCTGTGGCTCAGCTGCATCGACGACTGCGCCCAGGATATCAACAATCACGCCTGTTACTTGGCCTGCGACGCCGAGTTTCTTCAGACGAACTCTTCGAATCAGACGCTGAGGTCGTGCGCATGCGAAGAGTGCGCGGGCGTGTGCAAGAGCCTCTGTACCTGCGGCAAGTGAGCGCGCGGGCGCTCCCGGCGCCTTGGAGACAGCGAGCCAGCGAGAAGCGCGGGAGCGGTCGCGCGTCGTGGCGATGATCTTTGTATGAGCGCGAACGGCGGCGTCCATGGCCTGGAGTTTCTGCGCGACGCACGGAGTCGGTCGGCGATGCGCGTGCCTGCGGCACGGCCTTTGCCGGAGCGGTTGGTCGCGCGCGGGCGAATGCGATACGGAGGGCGCGTGAGCCGCGGCGACGACCAGCTCGACTTCGCGCTTCCCGCGCCGGCGGCGCCCGCGGTGGAGGGCGTCCTCGAGGGCGAGGTGATTCGGGTCACATACACGAGCGAGGCGACCGGATTTCGCGTGCTGCGGGTGCGCGTCGCCGGGCAGGCCGAGCCGGAGACGGTGGTCGGCGTGGTGCCGGTCGCGCCGCCAGGAAGCCGTGTTCGCGTCACCGGCACCTACGTCGAAGACTCGCGCCACGGCCGCCAGTTCAAGGCGACGACGCTGCTCGTGCTCGCGCCCGCGACGCTCGCGGGGATCGAGCGCTACCTTGGCTCGGGCCTCGTCCCTGGCATCGGACCGGTCTACGCCAAGCGCATCGTAGAGAAGTTCGGCGAGCGCACGCTCGAGGTCCTCGACCGCAGCCCTGAGCGGCTGCGGGAAGTGCCGGGGCTCGGCGCGCGCCGCATCGAGGGGATCGCCGGGGCGTGGTCCGAGCACCGCGAGATCGGCGCCATCATGGTGTTCCTCCAGGCGCACGGTGCGTCGCCGGCGCTCGCGGCGCGCATTCACGCGAGGTTCGGGGCGCAGGCGATGACCGTGGTGTCGAAATCGCCCTACCGCCTCGCGCTCGACGTGTGGGGGATCGGCTTCAAGACCGCGGACGAGATCGCGCGCAGCGTCGGAATTCCCGCGGACTCACCCGAGCGCGCGCAGGCGGGCGTGTTGCACGTCTTGCACGAGCTCGCCGGGCGCGGAGACGTCTACGCCGAGGAGGCCGCGCTCGTCGAGCAGACGGCGGCGATGCTCGAGTGCGAGCTCGTGGCAGCCGAGCAAGCGGTCGCGGCGCTCGCGTCGACGAGCCGGATCCGGAGGGAGGTTCACGGCGAAGTCACAGCCATCTACGCGCCCGAGCTCTACGACGCGGAGGTGCGCACGGCCACGCGGCTCGCGGCGCTCGTGCGCGAAGTCGAGCCCATCCCTCACGCGGCGCGGGCGATCGCCGAGTTCGAGCGCCAGAGCGGCCTCACGCTCGACGAGACGCAGCGGCGGGCGATCGATGCGGCGGCGCAGAGCAAGGTGCTGATCGTGACGGGAGGCCCGGGCACCGGCAAGACCACGATCGTGCGCGCGCTGCTCGCGCTCTTCGACATGGCGCGTATTCCGGTGGCGCTCGCGGCTCCGACGGGGCGCGCGGCCAAGCGCATGAGCGAGGCGACAGGGCGGGACGCGGCGACGCTCCACCGCCTGCTCGAGTTCGAGCCGCGGCGCGGGAACTTCATGCGGCATTCCGATCGCGCGCTCGAGGTCGGCGGCCTCGTCGTCGATGAGACGTCGATGGTGCCCATCGTGCTCGCGGATGCGCTGCTCGGGGCGCTCCCGGATCATGCGCGGCTCGTGCTCGTCGGCGACGTCGATCAGCTCCCGAGCGTCGGCCCCGGGGCGGTCTTGCGCGACGTCATCGACTCGGGCTGCGTGCCGGTGGTGCGCCTGTCGCGCGTGTTTCGCCAAGGCGAGGACAGCAGCATCATCGCCAACGCGCACCGCATCCACGACGGCATCGCGCCGCTCGGCGCGGTCCGGCAAGGCGAGCAATTTTACGTCTTCGATCGGCAGGGTCCCGAGGAGGCGATCGAGCTGATGCGCGAGCTCGTCACCAAGCGGATCCCGCGCGCCTTCGGGCTCGATCCGCGCCGCGACGTACAGATCCTCACGCCGACGCAGCGCGGGGCGGCGGGCGCCATCGCGCTCAACGAGCTCTTTCAGGCCGAGCTCAACCCGCCGTCGCCCGAGCGCGCCGAGGTTTGTCGCGGCAATCGCACGCTGCGCGTCGGCGACAAGGTGATGCAGCTCAAGAACGACTACGACAAAGAGATTTTCAACGGCGACGTCGGGCAGGTCGCGGGCGTGCACGCCGAGGAGCGCACCGTGACCGTGCGCTTCGACGAGCGGGAGGTAGCGTTTGCGGAGTCCGAGCTCGATCAGCTCGGGCTCGCGTATGCGACGACGGTGCACAAGAGCCAGGGCAGCGAGTACCCGGCCATCGTGATGCCGCTCATGACGCAGCACTTCATCATGCTGTCGCGCAATCTTCTCTATACGGCGGTCACGCGCGCCAAGCAGCTCGTGATCTTGATCGTGCATCCGCGCGCGCTGTCGCTCGCGCTCGCCGAGGTTCGCCGCGAGAGTCGAAAGACGCGGCTCGCCGAGCGGCTGCGCGAAATCGCGGGCGGTCAGTCGCCGAAGCCGGCAAGCGCGAGCAGCTGATTGCGGTTGGCGAGGCCGACGCGAGAGCCCTTCTTCTGCCCGCCCTCGAAGACCATGACCGTCGGCACGCTGGAGATGCCGTACTTCGAGGCGATCGAAGGGGCCGCGTCGACGTCGATCTTGGCGACGGTGAGCTTGCCGGCATACTCGACGGCGAGCTTCTCGACGATCGGCGCCAGCATTTTGCAGGGCCCGCACCAGGTCGTGTAGAAATCGACGAGCACGGGACCCGTGGCCTTCAGCACCTCGGCATCGAAGTTGGCATCGGTGACCGTCTTGACGTTGTTGCTCATGGCGTAAGGGGACCTTTCGGGGCGGCGCGGCTGCGCTCGGGTGTCGGGGCGAGGGGCTGCCCTCACTTGCGTCGGCTCGCCGAACGCCGCGGGGGCGGATGCCGGTGGAACCTAGGGCGAGCGCCGCCTCAGAGCAAGCGCGTGCGCTCGCATCGGGGGAAGGATCGCGAGCCGACGTTCCGCGTGGCCCGTAACTCTGCTAGATCGCGAGCCAACGCCATGTCCGACGAGATCACGCAAAAGCACCTGAGTCGCGCGCGCGTTCGCGGTGCCCCATCGAGCATCCCCGGGGCGAGCGGGCTCGTCGGCTCCTACGGCTTCGAGGAGACGCAGCGCCAGGCGGTGCGCGCGCTCGCCATCAAGCTGAGCCGCGACTTTTCGATCGCGGAGGTGCGCGAAGGGGCAGCGAAGCTCGCGCAGCTCGCGGCGGTCTCCGGGCTGACGGTGCTCGAGGGCGCGCTCATCGCGCTCGACGGCGACCCGACCGAGGTCGTCCCTCACGAGTGGTCGTGGAAGTTGCTGTTGGCGGTGCGCGGTCCTGCGAAGGCGGACGAGGCCGCGGGCGTCACCGTGGACCGGCTCTTCGCGGGGTCGTACCTCGAGACCGTGACGCATGGAGGCTTCCCCGATCTACGCAACCTCTACACGTTCTTCCTCGGACACTTCTTGCCGCAGCGCCGCCAGGAGCTCACCCGACCCGTCATCTACCATCGCGTGCTCGAGGGGATCGATCGCGACGATCCCGCCGCGCTCACGCTCGCGGTGTTCTTGCCGTTCAGCATGACCCTGAAGGAGCCGGCGCGGCTCTTGACCCGCGAAGAACTCTGACGGGCATCGTGCCGCGCGCCGACGGACGAGTGACCGCCCTTCGTGCCGTGCTGGCCGTGGGCGCGTTGCCCGTGGGCGCGTTGGCCGTGGGCGCGTTGGCCGTGGGCGCGGTGGCCATGGGCGCGTTGGCGGGCGAGGCGCGCGCCGACGTCCCGGCGCGCTTCGACGTCTCCGGCGTCGAAGCGCCTGCTCGTCCCGCGGACGCCGCCGCTCGCGACGCGGCGGAGGTCGCGCTGTTCTTGCCGCGCAACGTCATCGACTACACGTTTCTCGGCACCGAGCTCGCGGCCAGCCTCGTCGCCGACGAGCAGCTCGTGCCGCGCTACCGGGAGCTGCTCGGCACGCCCGGCGGCGACCTGTTCGTGTTCCCGACGCTCTTCGCCGAGACGGGCAGCACGCCGAGCGTCGGGCTGCGCATGATCGCGGACAGTCCGAAGGTGGCGAGCAGCCAGCGCTTCGGCTTCGGTGGCCCAGCGAACGTCGCGGTGGAGTCGCGCGTCGTCTACAAGGGGCTACGCGCGGTCGCGCCCTACCTCGTCTCGGTCGAGCTCGCGTACCGGCTCGAGGACGACATCGAGTTCCACGGTCTCGGGATCTCCCCGCGGACCGATCCGCGCAACCGCTTTCGCGACGGCACGACCAAGACGTTCGGCCTGTATTCGGAGCGGCGCGTGCGCTGGCTCGCGAGCTACGGCGTGCGGCCGACCGACGATCTCGAGCTCTTCTTGTCGAGCAGCCTGTATCGGCGGCAGACGATTTTCGACGCCAACGCCGGCGAAGAAGGGCTATTTCGCGTGTTCGAAACCGGCAGCGTGGCGGGCTTTTCGAACGAGGCGTTCCTCGCGTACTCCGAGCTCGCGGCCCGCTACGACTCACGGCGCGTGCGGACCCGGCCAGCGCCGGGCGTCGCCGTCGAGGCGTACTTCGGCGGCGCGCACACGGTCACGGGCAGCAGCGTCGCTTATGCGCGCACGGGCGCGCGCGCGACTTGGGCGCTGCCGTTCTTCCGGCAGACGAACCTCGTCATTGGACGCTTCGTCATCGACCACGTCGAGGCGCTCGGTGGGCACGAGCTGCCGTTCGTCGAGCTGTCGCGCCAGCCCGACTACCGCGGCTTCGACACCCGGCGCGACGCGCTCTCCCTCGTCCTTTCGCTCGACTATGCGTGGCAGCTCGTGCCATTTCTGGGCATGCGGCTCTTTCTCGACGGCGCGACCGTCGCCCCCGGGGTGTCCGAGCTCGAGCTGAGCCACCTCGCGGGCAGCCGGATCGCGGGTGGGCTCGGCTTCGACTTCTTCGCCGGCAAGAGCGCGCTCGCGAGCTTCTTGGTCGCCGCGAGCCCCGACGGCGCGCGCGTCACGGTGGGCATCGGCGGGGCGGAGATCCACGGCGATCGGCAGCACCGGGATTAGTCGGGCGAATTCGGTGGGCACGAGCGAACGATGAGCGGCGGCGAGAGCGTGGCGCACGGCGCGGGTCGGTCGCGGGGCTTGCGGAGGACGTGGAGCGGCGGCAGCCGAGGCGTCACGGTGCTCGCCCTTGCGGTTGCGAGCGGGTGCAGCTACCGGCCCGCGCGGTTTGCGCTAGCGCCGCCGGTCGAGCGCGCCGACGACGAGCGTGCGGTCGCGATGCCGAAGCCGCGCACGTTCTTTCCGACGTTCTTCGAGGCCGATGTCTACGTCCGGCGCGAGCTCGTGAACATGCTCGATCCGAAGCGCACGCCCGCCGCGGTCGACGTGAATCAGCTCGACGATGTGGTCGCGTCATCGTGGTATTCCCCGCCGCGGCTCGCCGATAAACCGCTCAAGGGCTACACGCGGAACGGGCCACCCGTCCCGCCGTTCACCGCGATCGACGAGCCGCCGAGCTCGGAGACGCCGGGCGTTCGCGTCGTCATCGATGCGCGCGGGATCCGCTACGAGCTGCTATCCGACCTTGCTGGGCGCCGTGGGATGCGAACCGGCGCAGCCGCGACGGCGAGCCGCCTCGCGTTCGCGCTCGGCTACGAAACGCCCGAGGTCCACGTGACGACGACGCCCGACGGGGAGCGCGTCGCGGCGACGCAGTGGCCAGTGGGCGTCGATCTCGGTCCGACGTCGATCGCACACACTCGCGCCGACGACCCAAACGACCGGCTCGACCCGCGCGATCGGCGCAGCCTCCGCGCGCTGCGGCTCGTGGGCGCGTGGCTCGACTTCAAGCGGTTTGCGCCGCGAATGCTGCGCGACGCGTACGCGGGCAAGCCCGGCGAAGGGCACGTGCGCCACTACCTCGTCGGGCTCGACGGTGCGCTCGGCGTCGACCGCTATCGCGACGCGGTCCAGTGGGTTCTCGACAAGGATCGCGAGGACTCGAACTTCTTTCTGCGCCTCTTCAGCCTCGGCCTCTCGCCAAAGCCGGCGGCCTACATGCCGGAGACGCCGTGGCCGAGCGTTGGACTCTACGAGGAGTTCGCGACGCCGTCCGAGTACTCGCCTTCGCCGCCGTTCGAGCCGGGCGATCGCCTCCTGCCCGCGGACGCCTATTGGGCGGCCAAGCGCATCGCCGCGGTGTCGCAAAGGATCCTGGGGCGCGCGGTCATCTCGAGCCACCTCGGCGCGCCGGAACAGAACTGGCTCCTACAGCTCCTGGCGGCGAGGCGCGCGCAGGTGGTGGCGTGGGGCTTCGATCGCACGACGCCGCTCGAGGTGGCGACGCTCGCGACGAGCGTGAACGAGGCAGGCGCCGGCGTCCTCGAGCTCGTCGATCTCGCGATCGACAGCGGCGTGGCGAAGGCTCGGCACATGAGCTACGCGGTGCGCTTTCTCGCGAGCGATGGCAGCGAGCTCGAGCGGCGCGACGATCTGCGACCGGAGAAGGCGCGGCTCTCCGTCGCGCTGCCGAGCGCGGCGGCGGCCCACGACTATGTCGTGGTGCACGTGCGCGGATACCGACGCGGACGGCCGTTGCCGAACGCGTTCGAGGCGCATCTGCGGCAAGGACCGCTCGGGTTTCGCCTCGTCGGGGTTCGTCACTGAGCGCGCGCGCCCGCGGCTCTTGCGACCGAGCAGGAGCGCGACGCGACGGCAATTGGGCAGTCGGGAGGGACTCGCGCTAGGTTCGGCGTCCCGTGGGTTGGCGACGTAGCAACGCAGGCGCTCGCGCGAAGCGGAGGGCGCGGTGAGGCGAGGAGCTCGCCTCGTTGCTGCGGTCTTCGCGCTGCTCGGCGTAGGCGCCGTGCCCTCCACGGTGCGTGCGTTTTCGCCCTATGCCGTGTCGCCTCCCCCGAGCGTGCTCGCGGCGAGCCCCGCTCACGTGTACGCGAACATGAGCGACGACGAGGCGTTCGCCGAGCTCGATCGGCGCGGTGTCCCCTACGTGCGCGAGGGCGAAGTGCGCGGCGTGCGCTCGCCGATCCGCCTCGCTGGGCCGCTGCATGGCGTCCACATTCACTCGGTGTTGCCCGAAGAAGCGCGCGCCAGCTCGGTGTTCGAGATCCTCGACGCCCGCCTCGCGCTCTCGCTCGACGATTTTGCGGTGCTGCTCGAGCGGCACGACGTCGTCGAGCTCGTGCACGACACGATGTTCCGGCCCAACGTCGCGAAGGAGGAGCCGCCCCCGCCGCGCGTCGCCTAGGCCGCCGCGCCCGAGGACGAGCAACCGCGCGCGCGCGACGGCACGCCCGCGCCCGGCGGACCGAGCTCGACGGTGACGCACCCCGAGCCGCAGCGCGAGCCGGCAAGTTCCGCGTCGCGCGCCAAGGACGAGCGACACGCGCCCGCGCGCAGCAGCGACCTCGGCAAGAAGGGGGAGCTGCGCGACAAGGCGCCGCGGCAGCACCGAAAAGACGCGATCAAGGGCAAGGCCGCGAGCCGCGCGAAGCTCGAGCTCTCCGGGGCCGCACGCGACGCGAGCCCTGCGGCGGGCGCAACCACGACCGCGCCGCAAAAGACGAAGCCGCAAGTGGACGCGAAGACGCAGGCCGACGTGGCGGGCAAGGCGGGCAAGCGCGACGCGAAGGTCGACGCGAAGACGCAGGCCGACGTGGCGGGCAAGGCGGGCAAGCGCGACGCGAAGGTCGACGCGAAGGCGCAGGCCGACGTGGCGGGCAAGGCGGGCAAGCGCGACGCGAAGGTCGACGCGAAGGCGCAGGCCGACGTGGCGGGCAAGGCGGGCAAGCGCGACCCGAAGGCGCCCGCCACGCACAAGGGGAGCGAACTTGCGGCGCACGACGCCGAGCAACCCGAGCTCGACGCGCCCGCCGCGCCGGCGCCGGCTCCTCGCACGAAGCGACCCCGCTGGGCACCGCCCGGAACACGTCACCCCGCCGGGCTCGCCATCGATCTGGGCGCGCTACGCAAGCGCGACGGCACTTGGCTCAGCGTCGCGCAGCACTTCGGCGGACGCATCGGCGCGCCTACGTGCGGACCCGCGAGCAAGCCCCCGACCACCGGCGTCGGCGCCGAGCTGTGGGCGATCGTGTGCGAGGCCGCGAGCGCGGGGCTGTTCACGTACGTGCTCTCCCCGAACTACGACGCGGACCACGCCGATCACTTCCACATGGAAATCAAGGGTAGCTCGCGCGTCGTCCTGTTTCAGTGACGCGCGGCGCGGACTTCGGACTCAGGGGACTACGCTCGCGCCCTGCGGAGCATCGCGTCGACGAGCTCCGCGACATCGAGGCGCTCGGCGTCGCTGCCGCAAAACTTCACGCCGCAGTCCGCGCCTAGCCGCCACACGACGCGAGCGCTCACGCGCAGCGGCTCGCCGTGCTCGGTCGGGAGCTCGACCGGGTGCACGATCGGGAGATCCATGTGCTCGGTGCGCAGTCGAGCGCCGGTGGCGCTGAGATCGACGAGGCGACAGGCGCGGGGATGGCCGTGGCGCACGAGGCGCGCGGCGGTTTCGGCGCGAACGCGAAGACCCTGTCGGCGATCGGCGTGCTGCGAGGATTCCATGGTGCGAACCGAAGGGTAGGGCCCACGGCGGGGATGGGCCTAAAAAAGCATCGCTATTTTCGGCGGTTCGACTAAAACGCTCCCTCCCATGCCTCAGCGACCCATCGTTCGCCGTCGTCAGAAAGCGCGCCGCACCCGCCAGCTCGCCGAGTGGCGCGCCAAGCAGCTCTCGACGGAGCAGGCTGCTCCGGTCGCGGCTGCCGCAGCCAAGGCCAAGTAGCTGACTCGCGAGCTGCGTGGCCGACTGAGCCGCGCCCGCGCTTCAAGGTTCTACGTTTCGCGCTGTGCGAGCTCGTCGTCGTGCGCGGCGGCGAACGAGCGCGCGTCGGTCACGATCACGGCGACCGCCACGTCGCCCTGCGTGTTGGGGATCTCCGACGCGAGCTGAAAGTCGAACGCGACGCCGAGCGAGAGCGCAGGCGGGCAGAACGCCGGCAGCGTGCGGTCGTAGTAGCCCGCGCCGTAGCCGATGCGGTGGCCTCGCGCATCGAACAAGAGGCCGGGCACGACGATGACGTCGAGCGCGGTCGCGCGCGGGGCGTCCGGCGAAGGCTCCGCGAAACCGTGCCCTCGTTCGCAGAGCTCTGCGAGATCGACCACGAGCCCGAACCTCATGCGGCCGCCGTCTTGCGGCTCGATCGCGGGGTAATAGACCTGCTTTCGTTGGGCTCGCAACGCGGCGTGCAGCGCCGCCAAGTCGACCTCGTGTTTGTCGCGAATGGCCGAGAACGAGGCCACGCGCGACGCAGTGGCGATGGCCGGATGCTCGAGGACGCGCGCCACGATGCGAGCGGAGCGGACCGCGAGCGCCGCGGAAGGCACGCTCGTTCGCACGGCGCGTGCGCGTCGCCGCATGACCGCCTTCGCGCGCTGGCGCAAGGCATCGTCGGGCGGCACATCGGCCGGCTCGTCGTGCATGCTCGAACCTTACGGGCTGCGTGAGCGGCTGCCAACCCGGCGGCCGAGCGCGTGCGGCTCGCCACCTGGCGGCGCCGAGCGTGCACGTCGCAACCCGGCGGCCGAGCGCGTGCCCCCGCGCCGCAAACTGCGCTATCGAGGGCCCCATGCGCACCGCCGTCGTCGTTCCGGCCTACGATGCGGCGCCGACGATCGGCGCGGTGCTTGCCGGGCTCGTAGCGCGCTTCCCGCCGCCGAGCGTGCTCCTCGTCGTCGACGACGGCTCGCGCGACGAGACCGCGGCGTACGCCGAGCGCGCGGGGGCGACGGTCGTGCGTCACGGCCACAATCGCGGCAAGGGCGCCGCGCTTCGCACCGGACTCCACGAGGCGCGCGCACGAGGCTGCGACGTCGCGATCACCGTCGACGCCGATGGCCAGCACCCGCCCGAAGAGGCGTGGCGAATGCACCACGCTTGCGCCGACGCCGAGGCGCTCGTGGTCGGCGTGCGCGACTTGCGAGCGGCCGGGGCCCCGCGCCCAAACCAGCTCTCGAACGCATTCTCCAACCTCGTCATGTCGGCCTTCGTCGGCGCGCGGCTCTCGGACACGCAGTGCGGCCTGCGGCGATATCCTATCGCCACAACGCTCGCGCTCGGCGGTCGCGAGCCGGGCTACGGGTTCGAGGCGGAGCTCCTCATTCGCGCCGTCGCGGCCGGCATGCACATCGTCGAGGTGCCGATCGCGGTCCGGTATCCGCCCGAGCGCGTCACACATTTCGACGCGTGGCGCGAGCCGCCGCGGATCGTTAAATGCGTGCTGAGCACCGTGGCGGAGACGCGCGTCCGACGGCTCGCCTCGTCGTGGGGCGGCCGCGACCGATGAGTCGCGCGCGTCGCCGAGCTTGGCTCCGTCGCGGGCTCGTGCTCGTGGCCGCGGCTCTGAGCGTGCCCGTGCTCATTCATCTCGTGGCGCTTGCGAGGAGTGCGACGGTCGTGCCGCAGGTCGCGGTCTCGAGCGGCGTGCCTTCGGTGGCGGCGGACGATCCGGGGCGGCGCGAGGTCGCTCGCTCGTATGCCCGCATGCGCGGCAACATTCGCGAGGTGCGCCTCGCGGGCAGTCCTAGCGAGGCGGGGGCAGCGCACGGCAAGCTGCTCTACGACGATCAGCGCGCCATCGAGAGCGCGATGCACGACGCCTTTCGCCAATACGTGCCCTCGAGCCTCGCGCGTGCGGCGATCGTCGACTTGGCGCGCCTGCGATTCGGCGCATTCGATGGGCAGATGAGCGAGGATCGGCGCCAAGAGATCGCGGCGCAGGCCGCGCAGTTCGTGCCGGATCCGTTCACGTCGCTGATGCCGACCTACCCGCGATTTCTCTACCTTCACTCGCTCTACGACATCCTGCTCGCCTTCGAGCACTCGCCACTTCTCGGGTGCACGAGCTTCGTCCTCGGACCGGAGGCGACGTTGAGCGGGCACACGCTCGTCGGGCGCAACTTCGACTTCGAGGGGCCGAGCGTGCTCGAGGCGCACAAGACCGTGTTCCTTGTCGGCGGAGACGGTCCCGTGCCGTACGCGACCGTGTCGTGGCCCGGCTTCGTCGGCGCCGCGACCGGCATGAACGCCGAAGGAGTCGCGATCGTGGTGCACGGCGCGCGCGCCGGAGAGGTGCGTAATCGCGGCGCTCCCGTTGCCCACACCGTGCGCTGGCTCCTGGCCCATGCGACGACGACGAGCGACGCCGTCGGCAGACTGGGCGAGCTTCATCCGCTCGTGCCGCACATGCTGCTCGTCGTCGACGCGTCGGGCGACGCCGCGGTGGTCGAGCGCGTGCCGGGGCACCCGCCGTTCGTTCGGTGGCGCGCAGGCCCGACGCTTTGGCTGACGAACCACTTCGAAGGACCGCACGCGTCCGATCCGAAGAACCAGCGAGTTCGCAACACGACGTCGACGCTCGCGCGCGCCGGAAGGGTCGCCGAGCTCTTGGCGGGCACGCGCGCGGCACGGCTCGAAGACGCGGTGTCCCTCTTGCGCGATCGCAGCGCACGAGGAGGCGGCGAGCTGCCGCTCGGCCATCGCAGCGCCATCGATGCGCTCATCGCGACGCACGCCGTCGTCATGGACACGACCCGCCGCAGCCTCTGGGTGAGCGAGGGCCCGCACGCGCTCGGCCGCTTCGTGCGTTTCGACCTGCGCGAGCTGCTCGATCCCGCGTTCGAGCCGCGTGGCGCGGCGTCGGTCGAGGCCGTGCCGGCGGCGCCGCTCCTCGCGAGCGGGCAGTTTTCCGCCTGGCGTGAGCGCGGCGCTCCGCACGAGGGCGTGGAATGATGAAGGCCGATCGGACCCGCGCGATGCGCCTCTCTCGAAAAAGCGCGATGCTCCTTTCTCGAAGGAGCTGGATGAAGGCGGCAGTCGCAGCGGCGGCCATGCATGGCACGCAGGGCTTCGCCACCGGGGCGACCCACGCGCGCGAGGCCTCGGACACCGACGAGGCGCTGCGTGCGATCGCGGCCGCGCGAGCCGACGTGCGCACCCTCACCGCGCGTTTTTCGCAGCATCGAGCCATCGGCCTCTTGGCCGCGGAGGTCAAGAGCGAGGGCCGGCTCTGGCTCGTGCGTCCCGACAAGCTGCGCTGGGAGCTCGCCGCGCCCGACTCGGTGACGTATTGGATCGGGCCTTTTGGCCTCGCGGTCCGCAGCGCCGACGGAGTGACCAAGGTCGGCAAGGCGGCGGCGGGGCGGTTTGGCGCCGTGCTCGACGATCTCCTCGTCATGCTCGGCGGCGATCTCCGCACGCTCGCGAAGCGCTACGCGATCGAGCCCAAGCGCGAGGGACGGGAGCTCGTGCTCGCGTTCTCGCCGACGGACCCGGAGCGGAAGAAGCGGCTCACCCGGCTCGTCCTTCGAGCGAGCGCGGAGGAGCCGTGGCGCGTCGTGCGCATCGAGCTCTTCGAGCCGAACGGCGACAAGAGCGACATCGCGTTCAATCAAGTCGCGAAGAACGAGCCCATCGAGGCGTCGGTGATGACGCCGCCCGCGAAGTGAGCGGCGCGCCGTCGCTCAGAGCATCGACACCGGATCCACGTCGATGACGGCCTGCGCCTTGCGATCGAGCTCGGTGAGGCGCGCGGCGATCTCGCTCAGCACTCCGCGCAACGGGCCTCGCTCTCGCGAGCGCAGGAGCACGCGAAACCGAAATTGGTTACGCGTCTTGGCGATCGGCGCCGGCGCGGGGCCGAGCACCTCAACCTCGCGTGCGCTCACGGCCTTCGTCGCTCGGGCGCGCGCCGCGATCTGCGCGGCGGCGGAGCGCGCCACCTCCTCGTCGATGGCCGACACGCGCACGAGGGCGAGTCGCTGATGCGGCGGATACCCAGCGGCGAGGCGATCGAGCAACTCAGCGGCGAGGAACCCATCGACATCGTGGCGTGCCGCGAAGGTGAGCGCCGGATGGTCGGGGTTGTACGTCTGGATGACGACGCGACCGGGTCGCTCGTGCCTGCCGGCGCGCCCGGCGACCTGCACGAGCAGCTGAAATCCCCGCTCGGCCGCGCGAAAATCGGGCATTCCGAGCGCGGTGTCCGCGTTGACGACGCCCACGAGCGTTACGCATGGGAGATCGTGTCCCTTCGTCACCATCTGCGTGCCGACGAGGATATCGAGCTCACCGCGGCGCATCTGGTCGAGGATCGCCGCCGAGCGCGCGCCCTGGGCCACGTCGCGATCGAGGCGGCCGACGCGCGCCGCGGGAAACGCCGCTCGCAGCGAGGCCTCGAGCTTCTCCGTCCCGAGGCCCTCGAGCTCGAGCTTCGAGGAGCCGCATGTACACGTCTTCGGAAGGCGCGCCGCAAAATCGCAGGTGTGGCATCGCAGCCGCTGCTCGCCGCGGTGAAACGTGAGCGACACCGAGCACAGGCGGCACTGCATCAAGACGCCGCACGCCTGGCACACGATGGCCGGCGCGAAGCCGCGGCGGTTCAAGAACACGATGCTCTGCTCGCCCGCTCGGAGCGTGGCCTCGAGCGCGCGGTGCAGCGGCAGAGACAGGTACCGCTCGCCGCTCGGCCCGGCACCAATGCGGCGAAGATCGACCAGCTCGATCGTCGGCAGGGTCGCGCGCGTGGCACGCTCCGGCAAGTCGAGCCTCTCGGCGCGACCGCTGCGACTGAGCGCGATCGACTCGAGCGACGGGGTCGCAGAGCCGAGCACGCAGACGGCGCCCGCGCGATGTGCGCGCAAGAGCGCCATGTCGCGCGCGTGGTACCGAACACCCTCTTCCTGCTTGAACGAGCCGTCGTGCTCCTCGTCCACGACGACGAGCCCGAGGTCAGAGACCGGCGCGAACAGCGCCGAGCGCGCCCCGACCGCGATCTTCAGCGTGCCGTCGCGAAGCTCGCGCCACATGCGATGGCGCGCCGAGCCTTTGAGCCCGCTGTGAAGCACGCCGACCTCGTCGCCGAAGCGCGCGCGGAAGCGACCCACGAGCTGCGGAGTAAGCGCGATCTCCGGCACCAGCACGATCGCGCTCTTTCCGAGATCGCGGCACTCGGCGATCGCTCGCATGTACCCCTCGGTCTTGCCGCTGCCGGTCACTCCGACGAGGACGAACGCGCCCGCTTGCCCGTCGCGAAGACGCGCGGCAATTCGTGAGACGCATGCGGCTTGCAGGGCCGTCGGTTCGGGGGGCGGCTCGCGCGGGACGTCGCCGTCGAAGCGCGCGCCCTCCGCGATGTCCGAGCGTTGCGCGGTGAGGACGAGCCCAAGCTGCTCGAGCTTGGCGACGGCGACGCGGGCGTTGCCGAACTGGCGCGCGAGGGCCGACACCTTCGCATCACCGTGCGCGCGAAGGAACGCGAGGACGAGCGCGGCCTGACCTCGCAAGGATCCCGGCGCTTCGAGGGCGTCCGTCGCCGTGGCGAAGGTGACGACGCGGCCGAACGCGCGCGCGTGGCCCGGTGCTTCGCCCGCCGCGAGCTCGCCTTGCGCGGCGAGCCGAGCGATCGACTCACGCTCGACGACAGGGAGCGCGAGTCGCAGCGCCTCGCCGATCGGCGCGTAGTAGTAGCGCGCGAGCTCCTCGAGGAATCGCAAGAGCTCGACGGGCAAGACGGGCGCCGCGTCGACGAGCTCGAGGAGTGGCTTCAGCCGATGGATCGGGAGCGACGGCACTCGCTCGCCGACGCTCAGGACGACGCCCGCTACCTTGCGGTGGCCAAGAGCGCAGAGCACGCGCGAGCCGGGCACGACGCTCGCACGCAGCCGCTCGGGCACCGTGTAGCTGAAGGCCATCCCGAGCGGCACGGGGATGGCGACATCCGCGAGCCATACCGGCGTCGCGGCGGGGGCGCTCGAAGACTCGTCGGGTAGGTCCCGCGTGCCGCGCCTCGAAGCCTCGTCGGACAGGTCCCGCTTGCCGCGCCTCGAAGCCTCGTCGGACAGGTCCCGCTTGCCGCGCCTCGCGCCGGTCACGGGGAATAGACGGCGCCGTCGGCGAGGCTCCCGTTCGCTCCTCGTCCGCCCCAGACGAGCATCTTGGTGCCGGTCGAGACCGCGGTGTGCTCGTCGCGTGCGGCGATGGGGAGGGACGGCGTACTCTTTTCCCACGCGTTGAGCGAGGGCACGAAGACCGCGCCGGTGCCGAGTGGACCGTTCGGGTCGCGTCCGCCCCACACGATCATGCGCTTGACCCCCTCGAGCCAAACGGCGCTGTGGCCGGCGCGCCCGGTGATGAAGCCGGGCTGATCGAACTTCGCCTGCCACGGCACGGCGCTCGCGGGATCGTACGCTGCGCCGTCATTGAGGAAGCTGCTCGCGTCGCGGCCGCCGAACACGAGCACCCGTGAGCCATCGAACACCGCGGTGTGCTCCGCGCGCGCGGAGAGCTCGCCGATTTGCGACAGCGGCGTCCAGGCGTCGCCCTTCGGCGCGTAGAGGAACGCACCGGCGACACCGCCGCTCGGAAAATACTGCCCCGTGGCGATGGGGGACATGTTCGCGCCGTAGGCGTCGCCGAACCCGCCGAACACCATCATTGCTCCGTCCTTGAGGATGTTCGCGGTGTGGTCGCGGCGCGCGATCACAGGGAGCAATCCGATCGTCGACATCGGCGACCACGAGTCCGAGGCCGGCGTGTACGTGTAGCCGGTAAAAAGAAATGCGCCGGCGTCGTTCGCGTCGCCGCCCCAGACGAACATCTGCGTGCCGGTCCAGAGCGCCGTGTGTCGCACGCGCGGGGCGGGGCCGAGCTGCGACGAGACGGCGGTCCACTTGTTGGTCGCGGGGTCGAAGCGCGCGCCGTCGCCGAGCGTCGAGCCGTCCACGGATTGCCCGCCCCAAACGATCATCTCGGTGCCGGTCCACACGGCAGTTGCCCTGACGCGTGGCGACGGCGCAGCGGCGAGCGCGATCGGTGTCCACGTGCGCGTCGCCAGGTCGTACATCCCGCCGTCTGCGAGCGCGCTCATGGGCGAGCCATCGGGCGTGCCGCCCCACACGACCATCTTCGTCCCGGTCCAGACGGCGACATGTTGCGAGCGCGGCGACGGCGCTCCCTCCGGCGCGATCGGCTCCCACGGATCCGTGCAGGCGCCGCCGAAGCAGAGCCCGAAGCAGGTATGCCCGCATTGGCCGCAGTCGTCGGGAGCGGTCGCGACGTCGACGCAGTGGTTCGGCCCGCAGTACGTTTCGCCGCCGGGGCACACGCACTCGGCTTTGCTGCACACCGTGCCGGGCTTGGCGGCGCAGTCGCCGACCACGAGGCACTCGACGCACTCGCGCTTGGCGGTGTCGCAGACGCTCGCCGGCTCGGCGCAGTCGCTGTTCGAGATGCAAGCGCCCGCGCTGCCGCCGGCTCCTCCGCCGCCACCCGGGCCCGTCGTCGTCGTGGCTCCGGGGCCCGCGATCGTCTCGGTAGGCTCGAGCCGGACCGCGTCCGCGCAGCCGTCGAGCACCGCGATCGCGAGAGCCAGCGATGCGGCACCTCGGAGGCCGATCCGGAGGGTGCGCCCGAATGCGCCCCACTGTGCTTCTCGTGAAATTCGAAGTCCGCTGACCATGGTCTCTCTCCCGAGTCGAAAAAGCGCGAGCCGAGCCTAGCGCAAGGCCTCGGTGATGCGCGCAATTCGTCGCGTCCGCGCCGGCCGCTCTTTTCACCATCGAATCGGCAGGGTAAGAGCCACCGCGATGACAAGGTTGCGCGCCGATCGCGAGCCGAGCCGAGTGCGCCTCTTCACGGGCGCGCTCGCGGCGGTCGTGGCGCTCGCGCTCGCTGGCTGTCAGCCCGAGATCGGCGACGCGTGCGCGACCGCGCTCGATTGTTCGTCGCTCGGAGAGCGCCTCTGCGACGTGACGATGCCGGGGGGCTACTGCACGCAGTTCAACTGCGCGCCGGGCAGCTGCCCCGATGAGGCGGCCTGCATCCTGTTTCGCAACGACGTCGATGCTGCCTGCCAGGGCGTCGACGACGGCAAGAGTGCGCGATTCTCGCAGGCGTTCTGCATGGTCGAGTGCGACGACGTGAGCGACTGCCGAGCCGGCTATGCGTGTCTCGCCCCATCCGAGCGAGGTGCGCGCGCCGTCGACAAAGACGAGGACGGCGCACCGGTCGTCGTGCGGATCTGCGTGCCCGCCAGCACGCCGGCGGAGCTGCCGAGCGAGCCGCCGGGCGTGTGCTCGCCCGGAGCTGCGCCGCCGCTCGTTCCGTATGTGCCAACGACCGGGACGACGAGCGCGACTGGCGCGGGTGGTGCTGGCGGAGCTGAAGGAGTGGGCGGCAGCGGAGTCGGCGGCGGCTGAACGGCGTGCCCGGTTGCGCGGGCCAGCAGCGAGCGGTCGCGCGCCCGGAGAGGGCGAGTCCCTGAGCACGTCATGATCCCTTTCGTTCCCTCGGTGCGGACCCTCGAGGCGGCGCTCCGCGATTTGCGCCACGCCAAGGCGAGCGTGCGGCGCGCTGCCGCTGCGGATCTCGGCAGACAAGCGCCCGAACACCAGGACCGTGCGGTGGCCGCGCTCGTGGCAGCGCTCGCGCCCACGACCGAGCCTGACGCCTCGGTTCGCGCCGCCGCCGCCGAGAGCCTCGCCTACCTGGAGGACGGCGCCGCGTGTGCGCCGCTGCTCGCCGCGGCCGAGGGCGACCAGGACGTGCACGTGCGCGAGCTCGCCGTGATGGCGCTCGGCGCGCTCCTCCGTCGATCGCCTGGCGACGAGTCGCTCCTCGCCTATTTGTCGCGTGCGCTCGAAGATCCCGAGCCGCGCATCCGGTTTCAGGCCGTGATCGCCGTGGCGCGCGCCGCCGATCGTGAGCGGGCCATTGCGGCGCTCGTCGCCGCCACCGACGACGACGATCCGCTCGTGTGCCACATCGCGTTGCGCATGGGCGAAGAGCTCGGCGGAGAGGAGCTTCCGGTCCCGGCGCTCGTGTACGAGCGGGCGCGACGGCTCCTCGCGCACGAGGCTCCCGTCGTCCGCATCGCCGCCGCCATCGTGCGCGCGCGCGGCGGGGACAAGGCAGCGACGCCGCTGCTCGTCGACGTCGTCGAAGGACGTCTCGCCACGACCGAGGCCGAGGACGAGGCGGCGGCGATCGAGCTCGCCGGGGAGCTCGGCGTCGTCGCGGCGCGGCGGGGCCTCGAGCGTCGTGCGTTCGGGGGCGCGTTCGGCATCGGCGGCGACAGGTATGCGTGGCATGCGCGCGTGGCCCTCGCCCGTCTCGGTCATGCGCGAGCGATCGCGTGGATCCGCCGCGATTTGCGGGCTTTTTCGCGCGCGCGACGCACTCTCGCGGTCGCGGCGGCGGGGCGCGCGCGGCTCCTCGATGCGTCGCCCGAGCTCGAGGCGATGCAGGACGACGCTCGCCGCGCCGATCCGGACGCCGTGCGCGAGGCGCTCGCCCTGCTCAAAAGCGCGGTATAGGTCGCGCGCCGGCACCGCGCGCCGGAAAACCCGAGCCATGCACCCGAACGACGACGCACCTCGCACGGGTGACGCGCCCTCGACGCCGCAGCCCGGCTCCGACGTGTTCTCGGCGGCGGATCTCGAGCCGCCCGAGTGGGAGCTCGCCGCGCTCAGGCGGGCCCGCATCGATCGCGCGGCGACGACCGTGGCGGTCACGGCTCTCGGCGTCTTTGCGGGCGGGCTCGTCGCGCTCGGCGCCTGCGCCGCGCCGATGGTGTTTCGGCTCGCGCCGTACCCGTTCTCCGCGGACGCGATGGGCGCGGCCTTTCAGCGCTTCGACGCGATCGCGGTCGGCTGCGCCCTCGTCGCGCTCGGCGCCGAAGTCGCGCGCACCCTCCTCGACGTCCGCGCCAGGAGCCCGCGTCCGCGGCCCGTGCGCATCGTCGCGCGCGTGCGCCGCTACGTCGGCATGGTGCTGGCGGCGCTGGCGATGGTCGGCGCCGCGATGCTGACGCCCGAGATCTTGCGCCTTCATGGCGAGGGCGTGAGGCGCGGTGTCGGCGAGCGCGGACATGCGCTCGAGGCGACGCACCGCCGCGCGGAGCAGAACGGCAAGGCCTGCGTCGCGCTCGCCGTGCTGCTCATCGGGCTCCACGTCTTCACGTTGCGCTCGCCGCGCGACGAGGAAGGCGACGACGACGCGGAGGCGCCGCTTGCGCCCGGGCCTCGCGGTTGAAGGGTGAGGTGAATCGATGCGAGACGATGCGCTCTATAGCGGGTTTCTCAACCACGACTACATCCTCACGTTCACCATCGCCGATCCCGAGCGTCGGCAGCGCATGCTCGCCATGTGCGCGGGCCCCTGGATGGGCGACAGCGTCACCGCCGACACCTGGGAAGTGTCGAACGAGCTCGGGCCGGACGCGATGGAGCGCGCGCTCAACGACCTCCTCGGCGAGGGCGATCGCTGCGCGTATTACTACCTGACGCCGCCGATGGAGAGCGGCATGCCCGGCACGCCCCCGGCGAAGCGCATCTTTCGCGTGCTCCTCGGCTAGCGGCGCCTCGGCGCGCCGACTCGGTCCGCTTCCCAACAGCCTGCTAAGCGCGGTACATGCGCTTCAGCCGCTCGCCCAGCGCCGCCATCTGCGCGCGCAGCGACTCGGGCTCGAGGACCTCCGCGTCGGCACGCCACGACGCGATCCAGGCGTCCACCTCGACCGAGGGGCTGCACTCGAAGGTGAGCTCCACGCCGCGGTTGCGAAGCTCCCGAAGCTCTTGAGTCGGGTGCCAGCTGCGCTCGCGGATGTAGGGCGCGATGGCCGGCGTGAAGCGGACTCGGTAGCGAACGGGCGGCTTGCCGATGAACACGCCAAAGGCCGAGCGCTCGAGCAGCTCCGGGTCGTAGCTCTTTGGCGGCTTGCAGGTCTTGTCGAGCGATTCGAGTCGGACGAGGCGCTGGAGGTTGAGCACGATGACGTTGTCGTGAGACTGCACGTAGGCGTGGAGGTAGAGGGCGCGGTTATAGACGAACACCTTGAGCGGCAAGAGCTCGTAGCTGCGGTCCTTCCCGCCGCCGCCGATCGCGCGGTAGGTGACGCGGCAGAGGCGCCTCGCGTCGATGGCGTGCATGAGCGGCCAGAGCACCTCGGGAGCCGCCTCGCGATAGGCGAACTTGTCGTACGTGTGAAAGCAGCGGTTGATGGTCGCGAGCAGGCTCTTCTGGCGCGAGCCCAGCACGCCCTCGATCGTGTCGGACAGATCCTCGAGCTGCGCGTACATCGTGCTGCGCTGGTTGATCGGCCCGGACGGATCCATCGCGATGCGCAGCGCGAGGTAGTGGCTCACATCGAGCAGCGGCTCGAGTCGCCGGCGGGCGCCATCCCGTGGGATGCGCCAGCGATGCCGCTTGCCCGCCGGATCCCGCTCGGCGACGAGCTCGAATCCCGCCGCCTCGAGGGCGTCGAAGTCGCGTCGGATGGTGCGCGGCGTCGTGTCGTACTTCGCGGCGAGCTCGTAGAGATCCACCCCGTCCAGGCGGCAGAGATCGGCGAGCAGCATGAGCACGCGCACGAGCTGGGCGTTTCGGTCGATGGGCTCCGCGCTTCGGTCGACGGGCTGCGCGTCTCGCTCGCGGCGGGCGGGCGGAGCGGCCTTGCGCTTGCGCTTGGGCGGCGTGCGTGAAGCGGCCATGGCGGCGAGCCTCGCTCAAGTCGACGCCGCGGGCCAACTCGACCTGGGTCTACCTGGGACCTCCCATGTCACAGTCGAGCGACGCCCCCGACGGCTCGGTCGCGCCAGGAACCATGACCTTGGGTGTCACAGCGGGCTGTTAGCGTTCAGGACCATTTGCGGGGCCGTACGAGCCCCGTCTGCCTGACCACGCCGGAGCGCTTCGCATGAAGACAGCCCCAAGGTTCTACTCCAGCCGACGCGCTCGGCTCCAGATCAAGGAGCGGCTCGCGCCCGCGACGATCCCGACCGTGGATGCGCTGTGGATGTTGCGCCTGCTGGTGCGGGGGTGTGGGCTCGACTCCTTCGCGGCGGACGAGGACTGGCCGGAGGCGCGCGTGTGCGCCGCGATAGGTGTGGCCACCGACGCCGCCAAGCAAGACGACCTCGAGCGCTGGCGCGAAGTTCTCGCGACCCGGCTCGCGAAGGTCGAAGGCATGAGACGTCTGCGCCGCGAGCCCGTGTTCGTCAACGCGCGGCTGCTCGGTCGGGCGCTCGGCCTCACGCCCCTCGAGCAGCAGGTGCTCGCGCTCGTGGTGATGGCCCAGCAGCGCGCGTTGCTGAGCGACTGCGTGGACCAAGACCGCTCTCGCCGATTGAGCAGCACGCTCGCCATCGCGCTCGGCGCGCCACGCGGGGACGTGAGCCAGGCGCTCCGGGCGGACGCGGCGTTGCGGTCGCTTGGCCTGGTGAAGGTCAAGAGCAGGCTGCCGCCTCGCGGGATGACCTCGTTCGCCCACACCATGACGCCGATGGACGGTCTCGAGGACGTGCTCGCCGGCGAGCACAAGACGCCCGCGCGGCTCCTCGCTCGCTTCTTCGCCTCCGAACGGCGCGCCAAGCTGACGCTCGCCGCCTATCCGCACGTCGCGGCGCAGGCACAGCTCGCGGCGCGCCTCCTCGAGGGCGCGTTCGCGCGCCGCGAGAAGGGTGTGAACATCCTCCTCTACGGCCTGCCCGGCTCCGGCAAGACCGAGCTCGTGCGTGCGCTCGCCCACGAGCTCGGTGCCAAGCTCTTCGGCGTGCGGTGCGAGGACTCCGACGGCGACCCCATGTCTGGCTCACCGCGCATGACCTCGTATTGTGTGTGTCAGAAGATCCTCGAGCGCGCGCCGCGATCGATCGTGCTGTTCGACGAAGCGGAGGACGTGTTCCCGCGCACGTGGAGCGGCATGTTCGGCCTGAGGCTCGAGACGGGGAACGACAAGGCGTGGACCAACAAGATGCTCGAGACCAACGGCGTGCCGGCGGTGTGGATCGCCAATCACGTCGACCACATCGATCCGGCCTACCTCCGTCGCTTCGACCTCATCGTCGAGCTGCCCGCAGCGCCGCCGCCCGTGCGCCGCGCGATGCTCGACCGCCACGTGCGCGGCCTGTCGTTCGGGGAAGCGTTCCTCCGCGAGCTGGCTCACGACGGCCGCCTTCGCCCTGGTCACATCGAGCGGGCGGCGCGAGTCACCCGGCTCGCCGGTGTGGCGGGCCGCGACGAGGCCGAGGCCACCTTCGAGCTCGCGCTTCGCGGCACCCTTCGCCTCGCTGGGCCTCGCGAGCGCCTGACCGCGTCGAACGATGCGTGCCGCTACGATCCCGCGTTCGTCAACGCGAGCTGCGACCTCGGCCAGCTCTGCGACGGCCTCGCAGGCAAGCGCGGCGGAACCGCGTGCCTCTACGGCCCACCCGGCACAGGCAAGACGGCGTTCGCTGCGCACGTCGCCGAGCGGCTCGGCATGCCGCTCATTGCCTGCCGCGCCTCCGACCTCTTGAGCCGTTGGGTCGGGCAGTCGGAGCAGAACATCGCCCGCATGTTCGAGCGCGCCACCGCGGAAGACGCGGTCCTGCTGCTCGACGAGGCCGACTCCTTCCTGGGCGATCGCCGCCGCGCCAACCACAGCTGGGAAGTGACGCAAGTGAATGAGCTGCTCGTGCAGATGGAGGGCTTCCGCGGCGTCTTCCTCTGCGCCACCAACCTCTACGACACGCTCGACCCGGCGGTGTTTCGGCGCTTCGCGCTCAAGGTTCGCTTCGAGCCGCTGCGGCCCGAGCAGCGCTGGCAGATGTTCCTCGCCACGCTGACGGAGCACGGGATTTCTCCGCCCCGCGAGGCATCTTGCAAGGGCACGCGCGCGCGGCTCGACGCGCTCGACAAGCTCACGCCAGGCACCTTCGCCGCCGCGGCGCGCGGCCTCACGCTGCTCGGCGGCGGCTACGATCCGGACGCGCTCGTCGCCGCCCTCGAGGAGCAGCTCCGCCATCAACCGGGCTCTGCCGCACGCGTCGGCTTCGTTCGGTGAGGCGCGCGACCCATCCCCTCCACGATCGCGCGAGCGTGCCCGCCTGCCCGAGCGTGCCCGCCTGCCCGAGCGTGCCCGCCTGCCCGAGCGTGCCCGCCTGCCCGAGCCTGCCCGATCCTGCTCTGCATTGACGTCCCCTCGGACGGAGGCGTACCCTCGGCGCGTCTCATGGTCCCGGCTCGGACGGGCGGCACCACGCCGTCGCTCGCCCCCGGACACGGCGGTCCTGCGTGGCGAATTTCGACGAGAAGACCCGAATTACCCAGATCATCCGACCGGCGGCGGAGGAGAGCCAAGCTCCGCGCACCGACTGCGTCGTCGTGATCTACACCAAGGAGCCTACGCTCCTCGGCAAGCGCTTCGTGCTCGACTCGAGCCCGCAGCGGGTCGGGCGTGGCACCGACATGGACATCGTGCTCGACAGCGACTCCGTCTCGCGCCGGCACGCGAGCTTCACCCTCGAGGGCGCGCACTGGGTGGTCGCCGACGAGGGCAGCACGAACGGGACCTACAGCAACGACGATCAGGTCGCGAAGGCCGTGCTTCGCAACGGCGACCGCATCAAGATCGGCTCGACGATCTTCAAATTCTTGTCGGGCGCGGACGTCGAGTCGCAGTACCACGAAGAGATTTACCGCCTCACGATCGTCGACGGCCTCACGCAGATCCACAACAAGCGGTACCTGCACGAGTCGCTCGAGCGGGAGCTCATCCGCGCGCGGCGGCATGGGCGGCACCTCGCCGTCATGATGTTCGATCTCGATCACTTCAAGCGCGTCAACGACGAGCACGGGCACCTCGCCGGAGACTTCGTGCTGAAAGAGATCGCGGCCCTCGTGCAAGGCGGGATCCGTCGCGACGAGATGTTCGCGCGCTACGGCGGAGAAGAGTTCTGCATCGTGCTGCCGGAGTCGATGCTCGACGGGGCGGTGGATCTCGCCGACCGCCTCCGCCAGCAGATCGAGAGTCACTCGTTCGTCTTTCAGAACGACCGCATCCGGGTGACCATCAGCGTCGGCTGCGCCGTCCTCAGCGAAGAAGATCGCAACGCCGCCGAGCTGCTCAAGCGCGCCGACGAGCGGCTCTACCAAGCGAAGAACTCGGGCCGAAACCGCGTCTGCGCATGAGCCACGCGCCCGTGCCGGGGCCGCGTTCGCTCGAGCTCGGTGCACGCATCGCCGGGGTCGAGTGCCCCGCATTCACGCATCGCCGGACGACCCGCGCGGGCGCGGACGCAACGGACGCGGCGCCGATCGTGCTCGCCTCGGGCAGCGGCGCGACCCTCCTCGACGTCGACGGCAACCGCTACCTCGACCTGGCGGCCGGGTTCGGCTCGGTGCTCGTGGGTCACGCTGCGCCGCGCATCGTGGCAGCGATCGCCGAACAAGCAGGAAGGCTCGTGCAAGGGCTCGGCGACGTCTACGCGAGCGACGTGAAGCTCGCGCTGCTGGAGCGGCTCGCGCGCCTGCATCCGAGCCCCGGCGCCCAGGTGTTGCTCGCGCAGAGCGGCGGCGATGCGATCGCGGCGGCGATGAAGACGGCGACGCTCGCGACGGGCCGGCACGCCTTCGTCGCGTTCGACGGCGCGTACCACGGCCTCGGCTACGCACCGCTCGCGGCGTGCGGATTTCGAGCGAGCTTTCGCGAGCCGTTCGCCCCGCAGCTGAACCAAGCGGTGAGCTTCGCGCCGTTTCCGGGGCTGCGCGGCGCCACGGTGGAGGCGTCGCTCGCGTTCGTGTCCGACCTCTTGCGCGTGCGGCCGTGCGCCGCGGTCCTCGTCGAGCCGGTCCTCGGGCGCGGCGGCTGCGTCGTGCCGCCGGCGGGGTTCCTTCGCGAGCTGACGCGGCTCGCTCATCAGCACGGCGCGCTCGTCATCGCCGACGAGATCTGGACCGGGCTCGGCCGGGCGGGGAGCTGGCTCCGGTCGGCGGAGGACGGCGCCGTGGCGGACATTGTTTGTCTCGGCAAGGGGCTCGGCGGCGGCGTGTCGATCTCGGCCTGCATCGCGACGCGCGAGGCGATGCGCGGCTGGTGCCAGGGCGAGGTCGTGCACACGTCGACGCACGCGGGCTCGCCGCTCGCCTGCGCCGCGGCGCTCGCCACCCTCGAGGCGCTCGAAGAAGAGGCGCTCGTGGCGCGCTCGCGAGCGCTCGGCAGCGAGGCCGTGGAGCGCTTTCGCCGCGCCCTCGCGACCTCGAGGTTCGTGCGCGACGTGCGCGGCCGCGGGCTCATGATAGGCGTCGAGCTCGACGGCGCCGAGTGCGCGATGAAATGCGTGCGAGGGCTCCTGCGTCGAGGCATCGTCGTCGTCTCCGGCGGGATCGCGGGCGACGTCCTCACGCTGACCCCGCCGCTCACGATCGACGCCGAGGCGCTCTTCTCCTTCGGAGACGCGCTCGCCGAGGTGCTCGCTGCGTGAGCCAGGTCGAAGAGAGCGACGCGCTTCACGGGCGCGTGGCGCAGTTCATCAAGGGCTCGCTCGCCGGCACCACGACCGAGGGCTTCGAGCAGCTCGCGCTCGCGCTCGCGCGCTACCAAGCTCGCCATGTCGATGCCGTCGCGCGAAGTCTCGCAGCGAACGGGCTCTCCGCGGCGAGCCTCGCAACCGTCGAAGCGATCCCCGCGATCCCCACCGATGCATTTCGCCTTCGCCGGATCGCCGCGCACCCGGAGTCCCTCGATGAGCGCGCGTTTCTGACGAGCGGCACGACCGCGGCCGAGCGCGGGCTGCACGCCATGCGCACGACGCGCACCTATCGGCTCGCGGCCCTCGCCTGGGCCGAGCGCCTGCTCTATCCAGGCCGCACGCCCGACCTCGAGGTGCGCCTCGTCGGCCTGCTGGAGAACGAGCAGCGCGCGCCCGCGTCGTCCTTGAGCTTCATGATGGCGCGGCTCGCCGAGCGGCTGGGACGTGCGAGCTGGCACTTCGACGGCGAGCGACTCGATCTCGAGGGCGTGCGCCGCGCCGTCGAAGAGGCACGTCGGGCGCAAAGCCCCGTGTTTCTCGCGGGGACGGCGTTCGCGCTCGCCGAGCTCGTCGACACGATCGGCGCGCTCCCGCTGCCGCCTGGAAGCTTCGCGATGCAGACCGGCGGCTTCAAGGGGCGCACCCGCGAGGTGTCGCCAGCCGAGCTCACGCGCGGGCTCGCCCGAGTCCTCGCGATGCCCGAGATCCGCGTCGTCGGCGAGTACGGCATGACCGAGCTGTCGAGCCAGCTCTACCAAGCGGCGCTCGCGCATGTCCTCGGGTGGTGCGCCGTGCCGCTGTCGCGCTCGGCCTATTACGCGCCGCCTTGGCTGCGTGTGACGGCGGTCGATCCGGCCACGCTCGCGCCGGTCCCGAGACACACCGAAGGGATCGCGCGCTTCGTCGATCTCGCCAACGTCGACTCCTCGGTGGCGATCCTCACGGCGGACCGCATCACGGTGCTCGACGACGGCGGCGTCGAGCTTCACGGCCGCGTCGCGGGCGCGCCGCCGCGCGGCTGCTCGCTCGCGCTCGAGCCGTTCCTCTCTCGCCATGCCGACGGCAAGCGAAGCTGAGCGCGACGTGGAGCGCGTCGGTCGCGTGCGGCGCATCCTCGCCGTCGGCCGTGAGCTCCGAGCCCCGGGGACGCCACTCGGCCAGCGTGCGCGCGCGGAGCTGCTCCCTACCTGTGGGCTGTCGGGCCCGGGGCTCGAGCTCGCGCTCACGCAGCACCTCGAGGCGAGCGCCACCGACGAGGAGCTCCGCGCCTTCGTGTCGTGCGCCGCCACGCGCTCGGCCTGCCTCGTCGTGCTGGCCGCGAACGTGTGCACTGCGGCGCTGCGTGCCGTGGCGTTCGGGCTCGCGACCGCCCCGCGCGTGTTCGTGCGGCCGTCGCGCCGCGATCCGGCGCTCGCTCGCATCCTCGCCGACGTCCTCCACGAGGTCGTCCTCATCGACGACGTCGCCGTCGCCGCGCTCGAGATCGACGAAGCGCACCTCTACGGCAGCGACGCGGCGCTCGACGCGATCGCGCACACGCTGCCAGCGCACATCCACCGGCTTCGCCACGGCAGCGGCATGGGGCTCGCGCTCATCGACGAGGGGGCCTCGCTCGCGGACGCCGCCTCGCGCGTGGCCGCCGATCTCGTCGCGTTCGATGGGCGAGGCTGCCTCTCCCCGAAGGTCGCGCTCGTGCAAGGGCCGAGGGAGCGCACGGAGTCGTTCGCGCGCGCCCTCGACGGCGAGCTCGCGATGTTCGGCGCTCGCGTTCCGCGCGGGGAGCTCGATGCGGCAGCGCGGGCCGAGCTCACGCGCTTCGGCGGGACGATGTCGGCCGTCGGGCGCGTCTTTTCCGGCTCGGAGCACCTCGTCGCGCTCGACGACGAGCCCCGCGCGCTCCTGCTTCCGCCGGCGCACCGCGCGCTCACGGTGGTCCACGCATCCGAGCGGGTCGACGAGGTCGTGGCGCCGTGGCTCCCGTTCGTCACCTGCATCGGTGCCGACGACGCAGCGCGCGAGTCGTCGCTTGGGCGGCGCTTCTCGGCGAGCTGTCCGCGCGCGCGGTGGGCACCGCTTGGCGCGATGCAGCATCCGCCGTTCGATGGCCCCGTGGATCTTCGCGCGATCGCGTGACCCGCTCGCGGCGTCTCTTCGCCGACGCCTCCTTCGCGGCGTCACGGTGGCGGCGTCACGGTGGCGGTGCGGGCGGTGCCTCGGCGACGTCGGGTCCCACCGACTCGAACAGGCAGTCGGACAGCGAGCCGAACGGCAACGAGTAGAGGAAGCCACGCGGGAGGTAGGCCTTCGGCAGGGACTCCCCGTCGAGATCGAGGTCGTCGCCCTCGGCTTGCCACGCCGCGCGGACGCCGTCGTTGTAGACAGCCGCCTTCGCGAGCTGGGCGCTCCACCCGCCCGCGCTCAGCTCGAGCTTCGTTCCCGAACCAAGCAGATGGCGGACGATGCGCTCGCGCTCGGTGCGCACCCACGCTGCGTCGAGCACCGCGACGTTGAGCTCTCCCTCGTAGGCGAGGCTGCGATTGTTCTTGTTCGCCGAGCCGACGCTCAGGAACACGTCGTCGACGACGAGGACCTTCGAGTGCACGAAAATAGGCTGAAAATACGCGTCCGTCTCGTCGATGACGACGAGGCTCGGATCCACGGCGACGTCGAAGGACTGCAGCGCCAGCGCGAGAAACCGATCCGGAAAGTTCGCCGCGAACAGCTCGAGGCTCTGATAGGTCCAGGCGCAGCCTGGGTCCGACCACTCGTTCACCGGGTTCGTGACGACGATGAGCAAGAGCCCGGGGACCGCTTGCATGCGCGCCAGGATTCGGTCGTTCATCATCGGCGCGCGAAAGAACTGATCTTCAATGAGGATGAACTTCTCGGCGCGATCGAGCGCGTTGAAGAAGCTCTCGGCGACGCTCTGCTCGGCGAGCGGCTCGGGCGAGGTGGCCGTGAGCTGCGCGAGAACGCCGTCGTCGTGCGGTGCCGGCGCGAGCGCGGGCGCAAGCGGGGTCGCGTGCTCGGAGTACTCGACGCCCGCATCGAGCTGCAGCTGCCAGCGCCGCGCGAAGACGTCGTGCACGTCCGCGACGCTGGGCCCGTCGATGCGCACGACGTAGTCCTTGCGAGGCACGAAGTCGGGCAGCGCCTCGCGCGCGGCGACCGCGATGCGCTCGTCGAAGGTGGCGTCGAAGCTCATGCGAAGAGGCTCGAACACCGCGTGGGCCTCGGTGTCCCAGTCGGCGCCCTTGAGGTTCATGCCACCGACGTAGGCGACACGATCGTCGATGACGACGAGCTTCTGGTGGTAGCTCGCGTGCGGGACGTCGAGCCCGAGCGTACCCTCGGCCAAGTCGACGGTGCGCGGCGGTACGTTCGACGCGACCGGCTCGTGCGCCTCGAACGACCAGGTCGCCCCATCCTCGAAGGTCGCGAGCGCGCGCGCGACAAAGTCGACGGGCTCGGGCTGAAGGAAATAGGCGCCGCTCGTCGGGTTCGCTTGTCCCATCACCTCGAAGTCGTCGCCCCCGTCGTCGCCGTGGGCTCGCAGCGGCGCGTCCATGGTGATGCCCGACAAGAGCCCGTCTTGATCGAGGAACTGATTCACGAGCACGCGTTTTTTCGCATCGCTGGCCTCGAGCACACCGAGGATCGTGTTCTCACGGCGCTGCTCGTCGGACAGGTACGGGTGGCTCTCGGGGTCGCGAGCGAGCTCGAAATCGCTCTCCCACCACCAGGTCGAGGCGAGCACGCTCGCGGTCGCAAGGGCGAGCTCGGCGTGGGTCGCGCCCCAGGCCGTGTCGCCCGCGGAGAAGAGCTCGACGCGGTTGCCGGCTCGCGGCGGCCGCCCTTGCGCCGAGAACCACTGGTGGCGCAGCCCGAGCACGACGCGATGGCGCGGCAGGCCCCCGGCCACGGTGGCGCTCTGGTGCGCGAGCGCGACGCCGTGCGCGCCCTCGCTCGACGGGCTCGTCAGCGAGACGGCGTCGAGCGACGTCGTCCCGTCGAACGCCACGGTGACGGTCATTGCGCCGTGGTCGGGCGCCGAGAGCTCGATCGAGAACGTGGCCGCTCGGGTCAGCGGGATCGTCGCGAGCGGCGCGGCTACGGTGAGCTCCATCCCATCGGCGAGCACGCGCAGTTTGGCGCCCGCGCCGAGAGGCCGCGCCCAGAGGTCGCGCGCATCCACCTCGAGCGTCGCGACGATCGGGCGATCGATGGTGTCGTTGCCATACGCGCCGTCGTCCTCTTCCGCGGTGTCGATCGTGCAGGCGGCGGCGACGCAAAGGCATGTCGCCCACATCGCCGCAACCGCGAGTCGTCGCACCATGACGACCACCATTCTTGCACGTCCCGCGGGCGCGGCTCGCCCCCCCTCTCGTCGCCGCGCGCCGATCGCGGCCGTTCGAGGCGGCATTCTCCGCGCCCTCCAACTAAGGTGCATCGCGATGCGCGATTGGAGTCGAGAGGTGGTCGTCACGGGGATCGGGGTCGCTTGCAACTTGGGCGACGACTTCGAAGAGATTGCGGCGCACCTCCGGGCGGGGCTGCCGGGCAAGTTTGGGCTCTGGCAAGAGGCCGTCGAACACGGCGCCAAGTGCCAGCTCATCGGCAGCTACGCCGGCGACCTCTCGGACGAGCGCTTGGGGATCGACAAGAGGGCGTCGCGCTTCATGGGCCGCGCGACGAGGCTCGCGCTCCTCGCGGCGCGGGCCGCGCTCGCCGGATCGGGGCTCGCCTCGCGGGAGGCCGCGGTGGTCGTCGGAAGCGGCACTGGCGACGTGGACACGCACGTCGAGGTGCGGCGCAAGCTCGATCAGCACGGAGACTGCCGGCGCGTCGGAACCACGGTGATCCCGAAAATCATGAGCAGCACGGTGTCGGCGAACCTCGTCAACGTGCTCGAGACGCGCGGGCCGAGCCTGTCGGCGTCGGCGGCGTGCGCAGGCGGCGCGTACAACCTCTTGCTCGCGGCGCAGCTCCTCGAGCACGGCTTCGCCGACACGGCGATCGCGGGCGGCGTCGAGGTTGTCGACCTCCATTTCTTCGCGGGTTTCGACACGATGCGCGCGTATAACGGCGGCGACAACCATGCGCCCGAGCGCGCCTCGCGGCCCTACGCCGCCGATCGCGCGGGGTTCATCTTCGCAGAGGGCGCGGGCATCCTCGCGCTCGAGACGCGCCGCCACGCCGAGGCACGCGGCGCGCCGATCCTCGGAAGCCTCCGCGGGTACGGGATGTCGAGCGACGGCCGCGGCGAGATGGTCGCGCCCGACGAGGACGGCGCCGCACGCGCTCTCGCCAAGGCACTCGAGCACGCGGAGGTGGACGCCTCGAGCATCGACTACGTCAACACGCACGGCACCTCGACACCGCTCGGCGATCTCTCCGAGGTGCGCGCGATGCGTCGTGTGTTCGGCGGGCGCCACGTGCGCTACTCGTCGACCAAGGGCTACACCGGGCACACGATTTCTGGCGCTGGCGCGATCGAAGCAGCCTTCTCGCTGGCGATGCTTCGCGGTGGCTGGGTCGCGCCGAGCGTGAATGCGTCGCCCCTCGATCCCGAGCTCGCCGACTTCCCACCCGTGCTCTCACCGACCGACGCGCCCTTGCGCTTGGCGGCGTCGAGCTCCTGCGGCTTCGGCGGCACCAACGCCGCGC
>SYFR01000489.1 GCA_005800325.1 Myxococcales bacterium
GCTGCGGATCGCCGATGAGCGCCAGCAGCGGCTCGCCCTCCCCGAGACGGCTCTCCGCGGCGCTGCCCGCGGCGTCGCCAGGGACGAGCGGCCACACGCGATCGAAGATTTCCCACTGCGCCGGATCGGTGTCCTGGAACTCATCGATCAGCGCGGCGCGAAACCGCCGCCGCAAGCGCTCGGCGAGGAGTGTCCCCGCGGGCCCACGGAGCGCGTCACGCAGGTCGTACACGAGGTCGTCGAAGCCGCGCACCCCGAGCCGCTCCATGCGCGCCCGGAGCCGCGTTCGCGCTTCTGCCACGAGGCGCTGCTTGAACTCGACGACGTGGAGCGCGAGGGCACGATCGAGCGCCTCGACCGCGGCGAGGAACGCTTCGCACGCCGCGAAGGGCTCGGCCCCGGGTGCGAGCGTCGCGCCCTCACTGGCGAGCTTCGACCAGGTGAAGCGATCGAGGCGCTCGGGGACGCGGCCCCGGATGGCGCGTAGGTCGCCCTCGGGCGTCGTCGTAACGAACGCCGCGATTTTCGCGCACCAGCTCGCGACGCGGTCCTTGCGGTAGCCGTGCCCGCCGATCGTGCCGGCGACGCGCTTGGCCTCGCCTTCGTCCCAAGTCTTCGCCATCCGCGCGAAGGCCTCGAGCACCGCGGCCCCATCGAGTGGAGGGAGCTTCGCGAGCACCGGCAAGAGCGGCGCATCCCGCGACGCGACCGCGCGCCTCACGAAACTCACCACGCTCGACGGCTGGATGCCGCGTCGCGCGAGCTCGTCGGCGAGGAGCGGGTGCAGCGCCTCCGCTTCCCGCGCCCAGAAGTCGAGCGTCGTCTCGAGGACGAGCGCGGCGGTGTCGGTGACGAGCACCGCGCCTGGCAAGCTCGGCATGAAGGACGCGCACTCGAGCGCCGCCCGCTGGCAAAACCCGTGGATCGTGAAGATGGCGGCGTCGTCCGCGTCGCGCAGCGCGAGCTCGATCCGCGCGCGCGCTTCGAGCGGCTCGAGGGAGCACCGGTCGAGCACGTCCGCGAGCAGCAGCGCGACGTCGACGAAGGCTCTGCGCGCATCGTCGAGTGCTCCGCCTGCAAGCTCGCCTTCGAGCGACGCGCGGCCGCGGTGCTCGAGCTCTTCGAGGGCACGCGCCGCCTGCGCCAGCTGTCGCCGGACGCGCCGGCGCAGGTCCGACGCCGCGGCCTCCGTGAAGGTCACGATCAACAGCTCGTCGAGCGCGAGCCCACGCTCGACGACGAGGCGCAACACGACCCTCGTAATCGACTCGGTCTTGCCAGTCCCGGCGCTCGCCTCGACGTCGCGCCGCCCGTGAAGCGGCACCGTGGCCGCGTCGAAGACGGCTACGTCCGGCAGGCTCCCCTCTTTGCCAATTCCCCGCGACACCCTATCAGCCCTCGTCCTCTTCGAGCACGTCGAGCAGCGGCTCGTACACCGCGCGCGAGAGGTCACAGAACCTCGCGGTCGCGGCATGGCTCGCGTCAATTGGGCAGCCCGCGCCATAGGCACGCACGACGAGCGCCGCGTGCTCGACCTCCTTCTCATAGGCCTTGCGCGCCGACTCGAGGGCCCGCTCTTCGCCGCGGGACTTGGCAGTTCGCACGTAGGCGAGCGACGCCTCGGGGAAGAACAACAGCGGCTCCGTTTGCCCTTCGTCGGCAATGCCCACGAGCAGCGCGAGCGTGGCGATTGGGTCGTTCACGGCGCCGAGGCGCGTCACCCGGCTCGGCTCCTGTTCTTCACCTTGCGTGACGAGGTGGCTCGCTCGGGTCGAGCCTCGCTCGACGCACGCCTGCCCGAGGTGTGTGAGCCACAGCGCGAGCAGTTGCCGCGCCTTTCGCCGGCCGCCCTGGTGCACGACGACGCCGCGCGCAAAGCGGTTGCCAACACTCCCGCGCACCACCGTCCTTTCGTCGAGGCGCACCGCGACGGCGAGCGGAGGCTCCGCACCGCCCGTGCGGAGCTCGCGCGCGCGCAACGCGATCGCCCGAACGCCGGGGAGCTCCGTGTCGAAGAGCCGCTTGCCGAGCACCCCTGGCGGCAGCTCACCCGTCGCGCGCATGAGGTCGAGCGCGCGGCCGTCGTCGCAACCGGCGAGTACGAGCGAGAGGAGCCGATCCTTGAGCGACCACGCCGCGAGCGAGTCCGGCTCGATCGGATCGAGCGCGTCGAGGGTGGCCTCGGACTCGTCCGCGTCGACCCGCAGGCGGTGCTTCATGAGGTGCGCGCCGGGCTGCCGAAAAAACGCGGCGAGCTCGTCGAGCATGAGCTCCCGCGCGTCGGCTGTGACCTCGGGCAGCGGCGCCTCGAAGAGCGAGCGGCGGGGCCTCGCGCCACCTCTCAGGAGCTCGCGCGCCGCGTCGAGCTGCAAGGCGTCGTAGCTGTAGAGCTCGGGGCTCGCGCCGTCGAAGTACGCCGGCGAGAACGGCTGCAAGCGATGGCGCGTCGCGACGGCGGAGAACGCCGCGTCATCGGTCGCACCGGGCGCGAGGGCGCTCGCGAGCTCGGTCACGACGGCGCTCGGCGGGAGCTCGTCGTTGTTGCGATTGCTGCGCCCGCTGTAGGTCACGATGAGGCGCCTGCGCGCCGAGAGGATCGCCTCGAGAAACAGATAGCGGTCATCGTCGCGCTGCGAGCGATCTCCGCGCCGGCGCCCCTCGCGCGCCCCGAGATCGATGTCGCTCGGCCGCTGCCCGCGCGGGAAGACGCCATCGTTCATGCCGACGACGCACACGACCGAGAAGGGGATCGCGCGCATCGGCACCATCGCACAGCACGTCACGCCTCCGGCGAGGAACCCGCGCTCGCTGTGCCCCTCGTCGACGCGCGCCGCCAGAAGCGAGCGCACGACGCGCAGCCCCACGCGCTCATCAGAGGAGGCGACGCTCGCCTGCGTCTCGAGCTCCGCGAGCGCCGAGAGAACTCGGTCACTCTCGAACGCCTGGCTCGGCTCGTCGGTGAGCAGCTCGAGGGCGACGCGTGAGAGCCGCTCTCGCCAAGCTGCCATGGTGCGCGCCTGCTCGAGGTCGCGCACGGTCTCGAACAGCGTCGCGAGGAACCGCGCGAAGCGGCCGAGGAGCTCGGCGTCGCCGCCCTCGATCTCGTCGTAGGGCAAGACGCCTTCGAAGAGCTCGCGCTCCCCGGCTGGCATCGCGAAGCCGAGCAGCATGCGCTCGAGCCCCAGCTCCCACGTGCCAGCGGGCTCGGGCGGCTGACCGTGGGCGGCCCGGTGGGCGGCGTCGATGCCCCACCTCACCCCCGTGCGCCGCGTCCACTCGGCGAGCACGTCGAGGTCGTCGGCCTCGATGCCGAAGCGCGCGCGCACGGGCTCGAGCGAGAGCACGTCGCACACCTCGGGCGCGGAGAGGCGCGTGCCGGCGAGCGCGAGGATGCGAAAAAACGCGTCGATCACGGGGCTCTCGGCGCATAGGGGCCGATCCGCGATGCGGTACGGAATGCACACCGGCGTCTCCCGCTCGAACACGGCCTCGACGAGCGGCGCATAGCGCTCGAGATCGGGCGTCATGACGACGACGTCTCGCGGCTCCACGATCCCGGCGTCGAACATCGCGAGCAGCTCGTCGCGCAGCGCCTCGATCTCGCGCATCGGCCCGTGGCACGAGAGGACCGTGACGCTGTCGTCCGTAGCGCCGGAGAGCGACGCGGAGCGGGTCAGCTCGAGGAGATCGCGCTGCAAGAGGTGCAGCCGCGGCGGGCTCGGCCCGCAGCACGGGTCACGAAACAGCGAGTCGTCGTCGCCATCGAAGTCGAAGCCGCTCGCGTTCATGTCGACGAAGAACTGACTCAGCTCGGCGCCGACCATGCCGAGCGACCGCAAGAGCGGGTGACCTCCGTCGAGGTCGAGCTCCTCGACGCGACGCGCATCCTTGCCGGCGCCGCGCGCTCGCCGTCGCGGGCCGAGCTCTTCCCAATAGGGGTGTCGCGATGGCGCGAGCTGAAACCAGCTCACGTCGAGCACCTCCGCGAGCGCGTGCATGACGCGCAGGTAAAAAGGCGGCATCGTCGAGATCCCGAAGAACAGGATGCGCTCGGGGAGCGCTCGGGCAAGAGCGCGCGGGTCGGCGGCGATTCGCTCGTGAAATGCCTCTTCGAGCGACGCGAGATGGAGCGGCCCTTCCCCCGGGCTCCGCTTCCGAATGCGCTCGACGAGCGCGCGCCACAGGATGGGCTGCCACCGCTCGTCGTGCTTGTTGGCGACCGAGTCGTCGCCGCGCTCCCACGCGAGCAAGAGCTCGGGCCGATAGGTCAGGTACCCGTCGAACGCGTCGGCGGTGCGCTCCGCCAAGGCGAAGAGCCGGCTCTTGTCGGCGTCGCCGGCCAGTAGCGCCTTCTGTCGCGCGAACGCCGGCGTCTCGAGGTGCGAGGCGAGCTCGGCGGCGATGTCCCACAGGAGCCGCTCGCGCGAGAACGCCTCGGCGCGGTCGCACGCCTCCGGTCCGAGGACCGCGGAAAATGCATCGCGAACGAACGCGCGAGGAAAAAGCCCGCCGCCGCCCGCCCACACGCCGAGTCGCTCGGCCATCGCCATCGCGAGCCACGTCGCCATGCCGCGGCCCTGCACGACCAGCCACTCGCGCGCGAACGGATCGGCGAGCGGCTCGCTCACCACCGTGGCGAGCGCGTCGGCGAGCTCCTCGGCTCGGTTGCTGCGGTAGGCGCGGAGCACGGGCCCGATCGGTAGCTACGCTCGCGGCACGCGTCCATCGGATCGCGGACCGAGCCGGACCAAAGCGAGGTCCCGCCGCACGGGTCGGACCTTCGCCTGAAAATCCCGCCCCGGCGCCATGAGCCACGGTAGGCTCGGGCGCATGTCTACGCGCCTCCTCCTCCTCGCCGCCGTACTCTCGCTAGGGTCTCTCGCGGGCTGCGCGGCCGACGTCACGCAGGCCGAAATCCGCGTGCATGGCGACACCTCGACTTACAAAGGCGCGAAGGTGTGCGTGAACATCACCTGGGAAAACGCCGACACGCACGACACCTACGAGCGCGCCGCGTGCACTGGCGCCGCCGTCGAGGGAGCCTTCGACGTCACCATCAAAGAGGAGGCCATCGATTTCGACACCGACGTCTTCTCGCACATCGGCGACGCCTTCTTGCAGTACGGCACCGAGCGGTTCCTGTTCACGCAGTCGTCGAAGACCGAAGAGGTGGACGGCGAGCTCGTGAAGATCGACGTCGCGGTGTCGATCACGGGGCCGATGATGGACGACCCCGGGATCTGAGGCCGCTCATGCAGGAGGCCGCGTCGTCACGCGGCGCTGCCGCTCAACCAGGAGGCCGCGTCGTCAAGCGGCCCGCCCCTCAACCAGAAGGCCGCGTCGTCACGCGGTCGAGCCACGCGCAGAGCTCGCCAACGACGGCGTCGCGGTTGGTCTCGAACAGCATCTCGTGCCGACCGCCGGGATAGAGGACGAGCGTCACGTCGGTGAGCCACGCGGCGGCGTAGCTGTCGGCGAGACGCTTCACGCCGCGGCCCATGTCGCCCACCGGATCTTTGTCGCCCGCGAAGAGGTAGACGGGCAGCTCCTTGCGTACGCGCGCGAGGTTGTCCTTCTTCGTGAGCTGCGGGAGCGCGTCGAGCATGTCGATCCAGGTCTGCGTCGAGACCATGAAGCCGCACTGGCGGTCGAGCACATAGGCGTCGACCGCGCTCTCGTCGCGCGAGATCCAGTCGAACTCGGTTCGATTCGGGCGAAAGCGCTTGTTGAAGTCCTCGAAGCTGAGCGTATTGAGGAGCGTGCTCGTGCCGCGCGTGCCCAGGCGCGCACGCTCGGCTCGGGCGATGGCGCGCCCCGCGAGCGCGATCGGCGGCGGCTTGCCGTTCGAGGCCGAGAGGGCGATCGCCCTGGCGTCGTCGGGATGCGTGAACGCGAGCTGCTGCGTAAGGAACGAGCCCATCGAGTGCCCGAGCACCACAATCGGCAGGCCCGGCTCCTCGGCCGCGATCATGCGGTTCACGCGGTGCAGATCGTCGACCGCGAGGTTCCAGCCGTCGGCGTCCGCCATGTGGCCGAGCGCCTCCCCCGCCCGCACGCTCGCGCCGTGCCCTCGGTGATCGTGCGCGTAGACCGTGTAGCCGCGCTCGTTGAGCTTCGCCGCGAGGGGCGCATAGCGCAGCGCGTGCTCGCTCATGCCATGCGCGAGCTGCACGACGCCGCGCACGGGCGCCGGCGCCTTCCAGAGGTAGCCCGCGAGCGCGAGCCCATCTTTGGCGGTGAGGGTGAAGCTCGAAGGCGATGTCATGGCGGCAAGGGTGATAGCCGCCCCGGCCCCGCGAAGCCAGCGTCGAGGCAACTTTGGCGGCTCGCCTCAACGAAGCCGACTTTGACGTTTCGACCGTCCATTCGTAAAAAGCGTTTTACGTTTGGACGCGACAGGAGAAACCCCGTGCGCTGCGAAGGGCGAGAACTTCCTGGTCACCGGTGCCACCGCGCGCCGCAAGACCCGCCGCTTCGGAGAGCTCTCGGTTCACGTCGTGCCCATCCACGAGCTCCGCTCGAAGCTCTCTTCCTTGCCGTGAACTCGCGCCGTTGCGGTACCCTCGGCGCGTGACGTCACCGCGCGGGCTCGCAGCCATCGCCTTGCTCGTCGCCGCGGGCTGCAACGCCCTCTTCGGCGTCAGCGATCTTCGGTTCGATGGCGACGGCGAGGACGGCGGCTCGGGCAGCGGCACGGGCGGCGCGGGTGGCAGCGGGCAAGGGGCGAGCACGACGGGTGCCGGCGGAGCGGGCGGCAGCGCGCCGATGAAGTGCATGCCGGGCACGACGGAGGCCTGCTACGACGGGCCCACGGAGACCCAGGACGTCGGCGCGTGCCACGGCGGCGAGCGCACGTGCAGCGCGGACGGAATGGCATTCGGCGCCTGCGTCGGGCAAGTCCTGCCGAGCGAGGAGAGTTGCACCACGCCGAGCGACGAGAGCTAGAGCGGCCCCGACTGCGGCGCTCATCTCTTCAGCAAGCGCTGGGGCTCGAGCCTCGCGCAAGACGCCAATGCCGTCGCCGTGACTCCCAATGGCGATCTGCTCGTCGTCGGTGCCTTCCAGGGAACGATCGATTTGGGCACCGGTCCGCTCACGTCCGTGAGTGGCCGCGACGCCTTCCTCGCGAAGCTCGACAAGAATGGCAAGCTCGTATTTGCCATGAGCTTCAGCGGAACGTCCGATCAAGTCGCCATGGGCGTGGCCGCCGGCGCGGACGGCAGTATCTTCGTTACTGGGCAATTCGACTACTCGATAAAGTTTGGCGAGAGCACGCTGGCGGGCAGCCCCAACGACGGCTTCATTACCAAGCTCGATCCCAATGGCGCCCACGTCTGGTCGCACTCGCTCGAGGGCATCGAGGTGACCACCAGCGGCCTCGCGGTGGACCAGGAGAACGACGCTGTCTACGTCGCCGGCGGCGCGCGAGGCTTGAAGCTCGACGGCGGCGCCGTGCTCGTGCCCGACAGCGGCGAAGGCGACGGCTTCGTCGTGCGCTTCAATGGCCAGGGGACCCTCGGGTGGACCGCCGTCATCGACGGCGCTGCACAGTCCAGCGCCGTCGCCGTCGCCGCCCACCCGAAGGGCGGGTGCGTCGTCACGGGATACGTGGCCGGAGGCGTTAAGTTCGGGGGGGCGCCGACGGTGCCGAGCGGCGCGGTCGACGCGTTCGTCGCCCGCATCGACGCGACCGGAAGCTTCGCCTTCGGCCGCGTCTTTGGCTCCGACCCGGCGTGGCAGATGGGGAGGGCCGTCGCGGTCAAGGCAACCGGCGCGGCGGTCGTCACCGGATTCTTCGATGGAACCATCGCGCTTGCCGGAACACCGACTGCGTGCAAGGGGGAGACGGATCTCTTCGTCGCCGAGTTCGACGAGCTCGGCAAGACGAGCTGGGCCCGCACCTTCGGCTCTGCGAGCACGGAGTGGGGGGACGGCGTCGCGCTCGACAGCGCGGGCAACGCGTACGTCGTGGGGCACTCGGAGGGGACGCTCGACTTTGGCGGTGGCGAGCTACCGAGCAGCACCGGGGCGGCGCTCGTCGTGAAGCTGAGCGCCACGGGGACGCACCTCTTCAGCAAGGCATTTCAGGGCGGTCCCGGCGCTTGGGGGCGCGCGGTCGCGGCGGATCCCGTGGGCTCGATCGCCGTCGCTGGCTCCGCCGAGACGGCGATCGATTTCGGCGGCGGCGCCCTCCCCGGGACGACCGTCGACGCCGTGCTCGCCCGCCTCGCCCAGTGAGCCGCCGCGATGGTGCCGCCCACGACCTCCGCTCGTGCGGGCGTCGCACTCCCCGGGCTCGCCCGCGCTCGTCTCGCCCATCGCCGCGAGCGCGACCGTGGGCGCCGTCATGATGCTTGAGGCTTCGCTCACCGGCGCGCGCGGCTATGCTGCGCCGCGATGCTGAAGCTGCTGCGCCCGCTCCTCCTCGCGCTGGTTGTCGCCACGGCGCTCGTCGCCCCGACGTCGCTCCTCGGCTCGCGCGCGCTCGCGCAGGATGCCGCCGCGCCCGCCCCGGTGGCCATCCCCGTGGAGAAGCACGACGCCACGAACGGCAGCGTCACGGCGCCCGTCACCGTGGTGACGTTCACCGACTTGCAGTGCCCCTTCTGCCGCAAGCTGAGCGCCACGCTCGACGCTTTGCGCGTCGACTACGGCAAGAGCGACGTGCGCTTCGTCACCAAGCACTATCCGCTCGCGTTTCACCAGCTCGCGCGTCCCGCGGCCGATGCCGCCGCCGCCGTCCGCAGCCTCCACGGAGAGAAGGCCGCCCTCGCGTTCATCGCGCGCGCCTTCGAGTCGCTCGCGGGCCAAGGCAGCTGGGAAGACGCGGCGCGGGCCGAGCAGCTCGATGTCGCGCGCATCCAGGCCGAGCTCGCGACCGGCACCCCGCAGAAGAAGGTCGACCTCGACATGGCGCTCGCCGAGCGGCTCGGAGTACGCGGCACGCCCGCAACCTTCGTCAACGGCGTGCTCGTGTCGGGCGCGCAGCCGAAAGAGAAGCTCGCCGCGGCCATCGACGCGGAGCTCGCCGCCGCAGCCGAGCTCGAAAAGAACGGCGCCGCCCGGGCCGACCTCAGCGCGACGCGAACGAAGCAGAACCTCGAGGCCGCTGCCAAGGCCGCCGCCGCCGCCCCGAAGCCCAGCCCTGCGCGCGTCGACGCCGACGACGAGACCGTGTGGAAGGTGCCGGTCGGCAAATCGCCCGCGCGCGGTCCGAAGCACGCGCCCGTGACGCTGGTGGTGTTCAGCGACTTTCAGTGCCCGTATTGCCAGCGCCTCGCACCGACCCTCGACGCCCTCGTCAAGAAGTACCCGAGCGAGCTGCGGGTCGTCTTCAAGCACAACCCGCTGCCCTTTCACGATCGCGCCGAGCCCGCGGGCGAGCTCGCGCTCGAGGCCATGGCGAAGAAGGGCGAGAAGGGCTTCTGGGCCGCCCATGACGCGATCTTCGCGCGCAACCGCTCGGGGCTCGACGACGACGGCCTCGGGAAGATCGCCGAGGAGCTCGGCCTCAGCCGCGCGGCGACGCTCGCGAAGCTCGGCAAGCGCGTCCACCAGAAGGCGATCGAGGACGACGCGGCGCTCGCCGAGACCGTGGACGCGAGCGGCACGCCGACGAGCTTCATCAATGGCAAGAAGCTCCCGGGCGCCCAGCCGATCGAGAAATTCGTGGCGCGGATCGACGCCGAGCTCGCGGCCGCCCAGAAGCTCCGCGCCGACGGCATCGCCGCCGCCAAGCTCTACGAGCACATCATCAAGAATGGCAAAGAGAAGACCATCGCGGAGACGGTGACGGTGGCGGCTCCGACCCAGAAGAACCCGCACAAGGGCCCCCTTGGCGCGAAGGTGACGATCCAGATCTTCACCGACTTCGAGTGCCCCTTTTGCGGCCGCGTGCAAGACACGCTCACCGAGCTCGAGAAGCTCTACTCAGGCAAGGTGCGGTTCGTATTTCGCAACATGCCATTGCCATTTCACGCGCACGCGCACGCCGCGCACACCTTCGCGATGGAGGCGTTTCGACAGAAGGGCGCGACGGGGTTCTGGAAGGCGCACGATCTCTTGTTTGCCAATCAGAGCTCGCTCACCCGAGCGGATCTGCTCGCCCACGCAGCGACCCTCGGACTCGATGCCGGCGAGGTCGACAAAGCGCTCGGCGAGGACCGCCACAAGGACGTGATCGAGGCCGACACCAAGGCCGCCTCCGACGCGGGCATCAGCGGGACGCCGTGCTTCGTCATCGACGGCTACCTGCTCGAGGGCGCGCAGCCGCTCAGCGCGTTTCGCCGCGTCGTGGACCACGCGCTCAAGGGCAAGGCGCGCACGAACTGACGGGCACAGGCACCGCTGCCACCAACGAAGGATCACGGATGAGGACGGTCATGGGCCGGACTCGAACCCGACGAGCCCTTCGCCAACATGACCGGCAAGGCGAAGGAGTGGGACGTGCCGCTTTTTCTGGGCGAGTTCGGCGCGCCCGCGGGGGCGAACCGCGGCCTCGAGTATGTCGACATGCTCTACCGCCGCCTCGATGACGGCTTCCACTCGGGGGCGCACTGTGCTCCGGTGCATGAGCGACACTGCTGGCCTCGCCAAGGTGACGGTCACGGCCGTGCCTGGGCGCAGCGCACCGGATGACGCGGGCTGCAATGCCGCAGTCACGGCGAACCCACGACCTCGGCGTGGCTCGCGCTCGGGGGAGCTGGGGCTTTGCGGACGGATGCTCGGACGCGCGCGGGTACGGAGCGTGGTAAGGCGCCGGTCACGATGAGCGCTCTCCTCGCCGTGCGACCCCTCGGGTTTCCCTGGCCCACCATCGATCCGTTCTTGTTTTGCGTGCACCACGACGACGCCTACCCGGCCGGCGACGAGCGGCTCGGCCCGGCGGCGTCGCTCGCGGGGCGCGACCTTGGCCAGGACTTCGCGGGCAAGGACGGCTGGCGCATGTACCACGGCGACCTGGTGCCCGGATTTCCGCAGCATCCGCACCGCGGCTTCGAGACCGTAACCATCATGCGCCAGGGCGTCGTCGACCACTCCGACTCGCTCGGGGCGACGGCGCGGTTCGGCGCGGGAGATGTGCAGTGGCTCACCGCCGGTAAGGGGATCGTGCACTGCGAGATGTTCCCGCTGCTCGAGCAGGAGCGCCCCAATCCGCTCGAGCTCTTTCAGATCTGGCTCAACCTGCCGCGCGCCGACAAGATGGCCGAGCCGCATTTCTCGATGCTGTGGCGCGATTCGATCCCCACAGTCGAGGCGCTCGATGTCGCGGGCAGGCGCACCGAGATCACCGTCGTCGCCGGCTCGCTCGACGGCCGCACGGCTCCCGCTCCACCGCCAAGCTCGTGGGCGAGCCGCCCCGATGCCGGGGTCGCCATCATGACGATCACCATGGCCGAAGGCGCCGCGTGGACCTTGCCGAGCGCGCCGGGAATCAATCGCATGCTCTACTACTTTCGCGGCACTTCATTGCGCGTCGCGGGCCAAGACTTCGCGCCAGGGGTCGGCATGGCGCTGCGGCCCGACGCCGGCGTCGCCCTCGAGAATGGCGATACGCCGAGCGAGCTCTTGCTGCTGCAGGGGCGCCCGATCGGGGAGCCGGTCGTCAGCCATGGTCCCTTCGTGATGACGACCGAGACTGAAATCCGGCAGGCCTTCGGCGACTACCAACGCACGCGGTTCGGCGGCTGGCCGTGGCCGACGAGCGGCCCGGTCCACGCCCGTGACAGCGGACGCTTCGCGCTGCGACCCGACGGGCGCACCGAGCGGCCGTAACGCGCGGCAGGTCGTGCATCGCCAAGCGCTACGCGCTCGCCGGCTCTGCCAGCTTGTCCTCGAGCCAGGCGGCGCCGAGAGTCGTGTCCACGCCGAAGCGCGCGAGGCCCGGAAACACCACGCTTCGCATCGCGTCCGCGAAGATCCGCAGGCGTGAGGCTCGGCTCAGCGCGCCAAGGCGCGCGACCTCGCGCCACGCGGGATCCTCTGGGGCGCCGGAGAAGAGCTCTTCCTCGACCGTGTGCCGCAGCATCGCCGGTAAATGCGGGCCGACGACGTCGCGAGAGCCCCGCTCGTGCTCGCTTGCTATGTGCGCCCAACCGAGGCGACTGTGGTTGACCTCGTCGCGCAAGATCTCGTGCATCGCGGCGCGCGCCACCGCGTCGCCGGCCGCGTCGACGAGCTCCCCGAGCAGCGCCGTGCTCAAGGTCTCGGTGACGCACGACATGGCCACGACCTCGTAGAGCAGCGCCTCGCGTCTGGAGAGGCCGGCCGGAGCCACGCGCGCCACCGATGGAAGCGGACTCGCCGGCGAGCCGCTCGCCGCAACGAAGAGGGCGCCGCCGAGGTCGCTCGCCGCAACGAAGAGATCGCCGACGAGGGCGCCGCCGTAGTGGACGACGAGCTCCCGGCAACGCGCGGCGTGGCGCAGCTCGTCGGCGGCGGCGGTGCGCGCCAGCGTCGCGACGGCCCCATGCGCGCCGAGCGCAGCGAGCTCGTCGGCGAGCCAGCCAAATCGCGCCGCGGCGATGAGCTCGAAGCGGTGGCGCATCTGCCACGTGCGCTGGGCCAACGCGCGAGCGCGGCTCTCGGTCGCGAGGGTCTCGTCCACGGGTGAGCTCGCCGTCAGGGGCAGCAGCCTGCGCCGCCGTTGCCGTTGCCGCAGAACGCCGCACAGCACGGCTCGTGGTTGTTGCAGTCGGCGACCCAGCAGCACGGACAGCCGCAAGCGTCGCCCGGATCCGGCTCCGGCGTGCACTCGCCCGCGCCGCCCGCGCCCGAGGTCGCACCGCTTCCGGTGGCCCCTGCGCCGGTGGCAGCCGTGCCGGAGCCCGTAGCGCCTCCCGTGCCATCGCCCCCGCCGCTGCCGCTGCTCGTCGTGGTGGCGCCGGTCGCC